>JABJCZ010000088.1 GCA_018668475.1 Alphaproteobacteria bacterium
CCTTCCACTTCGTCAGGCGACAACTCTTCTACCTGCCGATTGCTATAGCCGCCTTAATCGGTGTCTCGCTAATGTCACCGCGTGGCATCAGACGGTTTGCAACAGGGCTGTTTGTTCTCAGCCTTATTCTTCTGGTCGCGACGTTCTTCTTTGGCACCGAGATCAAGGGCGCACGCCGCTGGATCAGTATTGCGGGACTATCACTGCAACCATCCGAATTTGTTAAACCCACCTTTGCCGTCGTTACCGCCTGGCTTTTTGCGATGCGTGGCGACAATGGCAAAGAAGTTGGCAGGACAGCCGCCATCGTCCTTTATGGTTTCGTGGTGAGTCTCCTCTTACTTCAACCTGATTTCGGCATGACGGTTGTCGTCTCTGCCGTTTGGTTCACACAGTTCTTCCTTGCCGGTCTTCCCATGCTCTGGGTCGCTGCGTTCATTGCCATTGGTATTGGGGGCGCGGTTGGCGCTTACTTTCTGCTACCCCATGTTGCGAGCCGCGTTGATCGGTTCATCGATCCATCTTCCGGCGACAGCTATCAAGTCATGCGATCTATGGAAGCCTTCATGAATGGCGGTGTCCTTGGCCGCGGCCCCGGCGAAGGTTCTGTTAAAACCGTTCTGCCAGATGCCCACACTGACTTTATCTTCGCGGTCGCCGCAGAAGAATTTGGCATGATTGCTTGCCTTATCCTCGTCGGACTCTTCGCCTTTATTGTCCTGCGCGGATTTTCCCGCGTCATCAAGGAAACCAATTTCTTCATTCTGTTAGCCGTGACCGGTCTCCTAGTTCAGTTTGGTCTTCAGTCTCTCGTCAACATGGCGTCGACCCTTCATCTCATGCCGACCAAGGGTATGACCCTGCCTTTTATCAGCTATGGCGGTTCCTCCCTCGTTTCCATCGCCCTTTGTATTGGCATGGCGCTCTCGCTAACCCGCCGCCGCGTCGGACAGGAGGCAGGCCTATGAACGTGCCCGCTCTCCAGAAACAACCAATTGTTCTCGCTGCTGGGGGCACGGGTGGACATGTATATCCCGCCCTCGCACTGGCAGACGTCCTAAGGTCACGAAATTGGCCAATCGCGTTTGTAACAGATGAACGTGGCACTGCATTTGGCGAACCAACACCTGGCACCGACATTCACCATATCAAGGCGGCGAGCCTTGGCGGCGGCGCCTGCAGCAAACTCAAGGGGCTCACGCAGTTAGGCGTTGGATTGTTGCAGGCGCGCGCCCTCCTTAAACGATTAAGCCCCGCAGCCGCTGTCGGCTTTGGTGGCTATCCATCTGTCCCGACCATGTGCGCGGCCACCCAGATGGGCACGCCAACAGTTATTCACGAGCAAAATGCTGTCCTCGGTCGGGTAAATCGCTTATTGGCCCCGCGGGTGAGAACGATTGCCACGTCATTTGAACAGATATCCGGCATTCAGCCTCAGGCGGTCGGAAAGGTCACGTTAACTGGAAACCCGGTACGAGCGGCCATTTCACAGATTGGCGAAATGCCGTATCCAGCACTGACGGCAGTTGACCCAATTCATATCCTGATCTTTGGCGGAAGCCAGGGAGCTCGGGTGTTAAGCGAAATTGTTCCAACTGCGCTGACGTCACTTTCCCAAGACGAACGATCCCGCCTGCAAGTTACACAGCAATGCCGCTCGGAAGATATCGAGCGCGTAAAAGCCGCCTATGATGCGGCTGATATCTCGGCGTCGCTGGCCACCTATTTTGATAACATGCCAGAGCGCCTATCCGCAGCACATTTGGTTATTGCTCGCGCGGGCGCTTCGACGATCTCCGAGCTTATGGCGGCCGGTAGACCGGCACTTCTCATACCCTATCCGCATGCTACCGATGACCATCAGACGGAAAATGCCAACAGTGTCGCTGCAGCCGGAGCAAGCTGGTGCATTCCAGAACCCGAATTCACGGTAGAGTTTGTGATCGATGAGCTTCGTCGCTTCCTACAACAACCAAATGTTCTAAAAGAAGCCGCCACTAATACGAAATCATTACGCAAAGCCGATGCAGCCGAGCGGCTCGCCGACGCGGTCGAAGCAACACTCGACCTTTCCAAACAGGGGGTGGCCGCATGAGAACCCTGCCTCTCTCAATCGGAAAAATTCATTTCTGTGGCATCGGTGGCATCGGCATGAGCGGAATCGCTGAGGTTTTGCATAACCTTGGCTATTCGGTCCAGGGCAGCGACATGGCCCAAAATGCCAACGTATCCCGCCTGACCGAAATGGGCATACCGGTTTCAATTGGCCAAAGCGGCGACAATCTCGGCGAAGCAACTGTTATTGTCGTCTCGTCTGCCATCCAACCCGACAACCCCGAACTGATGGCTGCCCGGCAACGTCATATACCGGTCGTTCGGCGCGCTGAAATGCTTGCCGAACTCATGCGTCTGAAATGGGCCATCGCGGTGGGTGGCACTCACGGAAAAACAACAACGACCTCTCTAATTGCCGCCATGCTAGACACAGCAGGCACTGACCCGACGGTCATCAATGGCGGCATCATCAACGCCTACGGCACAAACGCACGCCTCGGCGAAGGCGAATGGGTCGTCGTTGAAGCAGACGAGTCCGACGGCACTTTTATAAAACTACCCGCGACCATCGCAGTCGTAACCAACATCGACCCGGAACATCTTGATTTCTACGGATCGTTTGACGAAGTCCGAAAGGCATTTGTTACTTTTGTCTCAAATATTCCGTTCTACGGCCTCGCGGTTCTATGCATAGACCATCCCGAAGTTCAGGCGCTTATCCCGCAAGTATCAGACCGTAAGATCATCACCTATGGCTTTAATGCCCAGGCTGATATCCGCGCGGAAAATATGACAACGAGCGAAAGCCATACGGAATTCGACATAATTTTCTCTGGCCGCTCTTCAATGACCGGAACCCGTCTCGACAAAGTTTCGCTGCCCATGGTCGGAAAGCACAATGTTCAGAACGCGCTCGCCGCTGTAGCCATTGCGCAAGAGATCGACACGGCCGCAGAAACCATTCGCGAAGGGCTCGCGGCATTTTCTGGCGTCAAACGACGATTCCCGGTTACCGGCAAAAGTAACGGCATTACCGTTGTCGATGATTACGGTCATCATCCAGTCGAGATTAGTGCAGTACTCGCCGCGGCTCGCGCAAGTGCTCGTGGACGCGTCATCGCTGTCGTTCAACCTCATCGTTACTCGAGGCTGAACGACCTGTTTGAAGACTTCTGCACCTGTTTCAATGACGCCGATACGGTTGTCGTTGCCGACGTCTATGCGGCAGGCGAAAAACCTATAAAGGGGATCGATCGCGACGGGTTGATCGAAGGTTTGCGGGCGCACGGACATCGTGACGTCATGGCCCTCGAAGGTCCCGACACCCTACCTATGCTCGTAGCGGACATTGCAACGGATGGCGATATGGTCATTTGTCTTGGGGCTGGTAACATTACGACCTGGGCAAACGACTTGCCGAACGGGCTAGACGCCCTATCCGGCAAACCAGATACACAGCGGGAGGCCGGAGCATGATGGCCGCCCAGAAACTCAACCATCTCATTGAGCAACTCCCCAATGTGCGTGGCACGCTGACAGCAGATGCACCGATCGCACGGCTCACCTGGTTTCGCGTTGGTGGCAACGCGGAGGTGTTATTTGAACCTGCTGATCAGGACGACCTCCAGACTTTTCTGCAAGCCTTGCCCCAAGAAATCGATGTGACTGTTCTCGGCGGCGCGTCCAATCTCATTGTTCGCGATGGCGGAATTGCCGGCGTAACAATCAAGCTCGGCCGACCTTTCGCCCAAATTGCCGTTAACGACATGACAATCGAAGCCGGCGCTGCAGCGATGGATATTACTGTATCCCGGAAGGCACGGGATTGCGGGATTGGTGGCCTCGAATTTCTAAGCGGCATACCTGGATCAATAGGCGGTGCAGTACGCATGAACGCCGGCG
>JABJCZ010000449.1 GCA_018668475.1 Alphaproteobacteria bacterium
AGGCAGGGCGCGGGCGGCGTCACTCAACTCAGAATCGGTGGACGGTAGCCCCACGCCTCGAGTTACACCCGGATAGTTGCCGGGATACAGATGAGTTTTAAACGCGTCGTTTTTGGGGACAGCTAATCACACCCTGTCCGTCTTTATGATATGGGGTATTTCGGCAATTTGTGAAGCGATAAATCTGCTGCTTAAGCGTTTTCCTCTAACGCGATCAGCCCCATGCCGGTGGTCATCGGCGCATAGTAATTGCGGTGGACCCGTCTCACTGGGCCGTCAAGTGCGCCCCGCATGGTGAGCCACATGATCAGCTCGACGGCCTCGGCGCCGGCCTCTTCCATAATTTCCTGATGAGTCAGCTTGGTCAGCGCCAATGGGTCAGATTCGATCTTGTCGAGGAAGTCGTTATCAAATTTGGTATTGAGGTGTCCGAACCTTGTGCCGTTGAGCTGGTGCGACATGCCACCCGTGCCAAAGGTGACAACCCGAAGATCGTCTTCACAGGCTTCAACGGCCTGGCGGATCGCCTGGCCAAGCTTGTAACAACGCATTGCTGTTGGCAGCGGATGCTGGATAACGTTAACGGCGATGGGTACCGTTTTTACTGGCCAACTCGGTTCATGTGGAAAACAAAGATTCATCGGCACCAGAAATCCGTGTTCAACGGATAATTCCTGACAGACCGTCATGTCGAACTCGTTATACACAAGCTCTTCGGCGAGATGCCATGAGAACTCCGGATTGCCCGGCACGTCGGGCAGAGGGCGTCGGCCCCAGCCTTCATCGCCAATCGGATAGGTGTCCGCGGCGCCGATGGCAAAGGTCGGATATTTGTCAAAGAACATGCTGGAACCGTGGTCGTTATAAACCACAATGGCCACATCCGGTTTTAGGTCTGCCAGCCATTTTTGTACGGGTTTGTAGGTGTCAAAGACTGGCTTCCAGTCAGGTTCCTCCTGCTGGCCCATATCATAGGCTTTGCCAATTGAGGGGACATGCGAGGTACCGATGCCGCCGACGATCTTTGCCATTTCAGCGGGCTCCTGATGCGTTGCGGGTGGCCATAAACTCTTCAAAGGTTTGGCCGCGCAGTTGGGCGCCAACATGATAGAGCCCGTGCCCGGTGCAGGTGCCAAGTTTCATGATCATATAAATATTGCCGCCGCATTCGTCGATTAATCCACGATAATCACGGTCGCGTAAAAACTGCCTTTCCTTTTCGCTGAGGCTCCAGCTTTCCATATAGGTCTCTTCATTTGCCGTGAAAGCAGCGCGGTTTTCCGGTTTGGTAAAAGACATCGCGAACTTGTTGATACGATAGCCTTTACGTGATTCTGCCCCGTCAAAAACCGTCGTGCCGGGTATGGTCCTGGATTTGTCCCGCTGAGCTGTCATGGCGTTCTTCTCTATGTCAAATGCTATCGTTTGATAGTTTTAGTGTAGCGGCTATTTCAGCTTAGGAAAGCCCGTTTACGGCGCTATTTTACGGATCTTTCTGGCCTTTGCCAGCTCCGCGGGGGATATCGATTTCTCCAATATGCTTCTCTGTTTCTGTGCCCAGCTGAGTCCCTGCGCTGCGGCTCGGTCAAACCAGATCCACGCGCGCAAACGATCCGCTTTAATGCCCCAGCCGTTCAGGTACATCTCACCAAGATTCATCTGAGCGATGCCATTTCCGGCTTTTGCGGCTCGCTGATACCAATCAAAGGCTTGAGCGACGTCGGGTCGACGGCCGGCCCCCCGCCGATAAAGATCAGCCAGCGCGACCATGGCGGTGAGATCGCCTTTCTGCGCAGCCTTTTGCCATTCCTCGAAAGCTGTTGCGTAGTCGCCGCCATCATAGGCCTGCGCTCCGGCGGCGAAGTCGGCCTGAGCTGGATGTATTTGTATAAGGGCGGCGATCACGATAGTGAGAATGCAGCAGCGAACCGAGCGGTCGTTCATGGTTTGGCAGGTTGATCCAACGCTTTGATCCGCTCCAGGACTTGTGCATGCTGCGCCCCTTTGGGGTCGAGAATAGCGAGCAAGCGAGTCCAGCGTTCGCGAGCGCCGGTCTTGTCGCCGGCCTCCATTTTGGCAATGCCGCTAAACCACAGCGCGCCGCCATGTGTTGGCTGCAAGGCTAAAATCTGCTCAGAAATATCGGCGAGCCGTTTTGGCATTGGGGCGCCTGGTGTCGCTGCTTTGGCGATCGCGCCGGCATAGGCCGTTAGTACCGGCAGGCCTTTTGGTTTTAGGGTGGCGGCTTTGGCATAGGCATCGCGTGATTTTGCGGGTTCGTTGAGTACTTCGTAGGAGCGCGCCAGCCGCATCCAGCCCTC
>JABJCZ010000089.1 GCA_018668475.1 Alphaproteobacteria bacterium
CCAGCGGGGCGGCAATTGCGGTGCTCGGTTTTCGCCCAGCTGATCCGACTGGCTATGGCCGGCTTGTGGTGGATGGGGACGATCGCGTTGCCCGCATTGTCGAACAGGTGGCGGCAAGCCCTGAAGAGGCGGAAATCGGGCTGTGTAACAGCGGTATTCTCGCCATTGATGGCGCGCAGCTTTGGTCGCTGCTTGATCAGGTGCAGCCAGACAATGCCAAAGGTGAGTATTTCCTGACCGATATCGTTGCGCTGGCGGTCGCCAATGGTGGGCGTTGTGTGCATAGCGAAGTTGACGACCCCTCTGACGTGCTGGGTGTAAATGATCGTGCCCAGCTGGCTGACATAGAAGCCATTCTTCAGCAGCGTCTACGTGGCGCAGCCATGGCTGCGGGTGTGACCATGGTGGACCCGACAACGGTTTGGATGAGCTGGGATACCCGGCTCGCCATGGACGTGACCATTGGTCCCAACGTCGTGTTCGGCCCCGGCGTTACAGTCGCTGAAGGGGCAGATATCCGGGCGTTTTCACACCTTGAAGGGGTGAGAGTTGGTGCCGGCGCGCAGATTGGCCCCTATGCGCGGTTGCGGCCGGGCAGTGACATTGGTGACGGCGCGCGAGTCGGTAATTTTGTCGAAACAAAAAAAGCGATCATCGCGGCGGGTGCCAAGGTCAACCACCTGAGCTATATCGGCGATGCCGAGGTGGGGGAGAAGGCCAATATCGGGGCCGGTACCATCACCTGCAATTACGATGGCTACGCCAAGTCGTTGACCCGAATTGGCGCAGGTGCCTTCATCGGCTCCAACAGTGCGCTGGTTGCGCCAGTGCGTATTGGCGATGGCGCCGTGGTAGGTGCGGGAAGTGTTATCACCGAAGATGTGAGCGACGATGCGATTGTCACCGCGCGCGGCACGCAGCAGGCACGCGAGGGCGCGGCAGCCCGCCGGCGGGCGCGCATCGCCAACGGAAAAGACGATTAGGTCAATGATGATGAGGGCCACCGAATGTGCGGCATAGTCGGGCTGATCGGGCAGGCAGATGCCGCGACGCGTCTCGTCGAGGGCCTGCGGCGGCTGGAATATCGCGGCTATGATTCCGCCGGTATCGCCACGCTGGTTGACGGCGGCATCGATGTGCGTCGGGCCGAGGGCAAACTGCAAAACCTCGAAGACCTGATGACAGCGCAGCCGCTTGCGGGCTCGGTTGGCATTGGCCATACCCGCTGGGCAACTCACGGTGTGCCCAGCGAGAGCAACGCGCATCCGCATTCGACCGGCCGGGTGGCGGTCGTGCACAACGGCATTATCGAAAATTTTGCGACGCTGCGGCAGGAACTTGAGGCTGAAGGCCATGAGTTTTCCACCGAAACCGATACCGAGGTTGTGCCCCGGTTGATCCATCATTACCTCGATTCCGGCCTCGCGCCGGTAGAGGCGGCAGCATCCGCGCTCAAACGGCTGGAGGGCGCATTTGCGCTGGGCATTGTGTTCGCCGGTGAACACGAGCTGCTGGTCGGTGCCAGGCGCGGATCACCGCTCGCGGTCGGTCACGGAGACGGCGAGAGTTTCCTCGCCTCTGACGCTTTTGCGATGGCGCCTCTTACCCGCCGTATCAGTTATCTGGAAGAAGGCGACTGGGTGGTCCTTGGGCCGGGTACGGTTAACTTCTTTGATGCCGAAGATCGCCCCGTGGAGCGCGCCGAAAGCCAGACGGCCTATGACGGCTCGGTGACAAGCAAAGGCGATTACCGGCATTTCATGGCCAAGGAAATTCACGAGCAGCCGCGGGTCATCGGCGACACGCTCAACACCTATTACAATCCTGGCGCCGGCGAGATCCATTTGCCTGATCTGCCGATCGATCTCGCCAAATTGAACCAGGTGTCGATTGTGGCCTGCGGCACGTCGTATTACGCCGGTATGACCGCGCGCTATTGGATTGAACAATTGGCCCGCGTGCCGGCGCCCATTGATATCGCGTCCGAGTTTCGCTATCGCGCGCCGCCGCTTGGCAAGGATGGCGCTGCGCTGTTCATCTCGCAATCCGGGGAGACGGCTGACACCCTGGCGGCCCTTCGGTTTACCAAGGCTGCGGCCCAGCACACGCTTGCGGTGGTCAATGTACCCGAGAGCACGATGGCGCGCGAGGCGGATGCCGTCATGCCGACCCATGCCGGGGTGGAGATCGGCGTCGCATCGACCAAGGCGTTCACGACCCAGCTCGTGACACTGGCCTGCTTCGCCATTGCGCTGGCTCGGGCGCGGGGCTGTATCGACGCCGACGAAGAAGCGCGCCTCGCGCATGCACTGGCTGAAGTGCCGGCGCGCGCAGTCGATGTGCTGGCTCACGATGAAAGCCTGGAGACGCTGGCCACCACCCTGGTTGATGCCCGTACCCTGCTTTATCTTGGGCGCGGTGCGGCGTATCCCATTGCGCTGGAAGGCGCGTTAAAGCTCAAGGAAATATCCTATATTCATGCCGAGGGGTTTGCGGCGGGAGAGATGAAGCACGGGCCGATCGCGTTGATTGAGAAAGATACGCCGGTCATCGTTGTTGCTCCCCCTGGCGAGCTGTTCGATAAAACGATATCGAATTTGCAGGAGGCTGCGGCGCGTGGTGCGCGGGTGATCCTGCTCAGTGATGCGGACGGTATTGCACGGGTTGGCGGGCTGGCGGATGCCAGTATCGAAATACCGCAGGTCGATCCGTTCGTGGCACCGATCCTCTATACCATCCCAGTTCAACTGTTGGCCTATCACACGGCTGTCGCTAAAGGCACCGATGTTGATCAGCCGCGCAATCTAGCCAAATCGGTTACGGTGGAATGACAGACAAAAGCGTTTCAATAGACCTTAGCTACAATTACGAAGACCTCCGCGAGCCGGTGCGCGCACTTTGTGCCAGGTATCCGGGCGAATACTGGCGTGAGAGGGATCGGGAGTCAGCGTACCCTGATGAGTTTGTAAGGGAGCTGACGGAATCCGGGTTTCTAGCGGCGTTGATTCCGGAAGAGTTTGGCGGCAGCGGCCTTGGTATCGGCGCCGGCGCAGCGATTCTGGAGGAAATCAACGCGTCGGGCGGCAACAGCGGCGCCTGTCATGCCCAGATGTACACCATGGGTACCGTGCTGCGGCATGGCTCGGCAGCCCAAAAACAAGCGTATCTGCCCCGGATCGCCAGTGGCGATATGCGCCTGCAGGCCTTTGGCGTCACCGAGCCGACAACGGGTTCGGATACCACGCAGTTGCGTACCTTCGCTGAGAAGAAGGGCAACGACTCCTATGTCGTAAATGGTCAGAAGGTCTGGATTTCCCGCGCGCAACAGTCTGACCTGTTGTTGTTGCTGGCGCGCACAACGCCAAAGGAAGATTGCAAGAAACGCACGGACGGCCTGTCGGTATTTTTGGTCGAGCTGGAGCACGCTGTCGGCAATGGGCTGGAGATCAAACCCATTCCGACCATGATCAATCACAACACCAACGAGCTGTTCTTCGACAATCTCGAAATTCCGGCGTCATCGTTGATTGGTGAAGAGGGCAAGGGGTTCCGCTATATCCTTGATGGCATGAACGCCGAGCGCATTCTTATCGCCGCGGAGTGTATCGGTGATTCCCGATGGTTTATCGAGAAGGCCAGCGGCTACGCGAATGAGCGGGTCGTGTTCGGCAAGCCCATTGGCGCTAATCAGGGTATCCAGTTTCCCATCGCGCGAGCCTATGCGCAGATGCAGGCGGCCGAGATGATGGTCAAGAAAGCCGCCGCCATGTTTGAGGCTGGCGAGCCCTGTGGCCCAGAAGCCAATATGGCGAAAATGCTGGCCTCGGAAGCATCATGGGAAGCGGGCGATACGTGCATGCAGACTTTCGGCGGATTTGGTTTTGCCGAGGAATATGACGTTGAGCGCAAGTTCCGTGAGACCCGCCTCTACCGCACCGCACCGATCTCGACGAATATGATCCTCGCCTATGTCGGGCAGCACGTGCTCGGGATGCCCCGGTCCTACTAATGGCAGCCCGGCTGGATGGATTGCTGATTGTCTCGATAGAGCAGGCGGTCGCTGCACCCTATTGCACGAGCCGACTGGCCGATGCGGGTGCCCGGGTCATCAAGATCGAGCGTGCGGAAGGCGATTTTGCGCGGCGCTACGATCAGGTGGTTGATGGCACAAGCGCATGGTTTGTCTGGCTCAATCGGGGTAAGGAATCCGTCGTGTTGGATTTCAAGCAACCGGATGATGCGGCGTTGCTGCACCGGCTGGTTGCGCAGGCCGATGTGTTTGTCCAGAACCTGGCCCCCGGCGCTGCCGCGCGAGCAGGTTTTGACAGCAAGGCCCTGCGCACTGAATTCCCGCGCCTGATTACCTGCGATATCAGCGGCTATGGTGACGACGGCCCTTACCGCGACATGAAGGCATACGATTTTCTGGTGCAGTGCGAATCGGGCATTGCGTCGGTAACGGGCTCTGCCGATGAGGCAGCTCGGGTCGGCGTATCCATGTGCGATATCACGGCGGGGCTCAACGCCCATGCCGCCATTCTGGAGGCGCTGTTCGCCCGTGAGCGCGGCGGACAGGGCGAAAGCATACAAGTCTCATTGTTTGATGGCATGGCGGACTGGATGAATGTGCCGCGCCTGCATCAGATGTTCACGGGCAAGGCGCCGGCGCGCATGGGGCTGTCACATGCGCTGATAGCGCCTTATGGCGCCTATCCGGTGGGCGACGGCAGCACCATCGTCATTGCCATTCAGAACGACCGCGAGTGGCGTGGTTTTTGTGAAAACGTACTTGGCAACGGTGCCATCGGCGATGACCCGCGCTTTGAGAATAATGCCGCCAGGGTCGCCAACCGGGACGAGATGGACGCGCTGATAAATGCCGTGTTCGCGGGCCATGATGCGAACAGTCTCGCGACGGTGCTCAAGGCAGCGAAAATCGCTTTTGGTCGGCTCAACGATGTTGCAGAACTCGCTGCACATCCGCAGCTGCGTACAACCGAAGTGGGTGTGCCCGGTGGCGGGTCAGTTAATATCATCGCGCCGCCAGCTCGGTTTGGCGGCGCGCCGGATAATCTCGGCCCGGCGCCTGCGCTCGGCGAGCATTCGAAACCCGTCCGCGCCGAGTTCGCTGAATAAAATTGCGAATTGCAGCGGGGCTGTACCTGGAGAGGACGTTATGACCGCCAATATTGTGGACTTGCAGAGTTACGTCGGCCGCCAGGTCGAGAACCATGATGTCGTTGACGCGCACCGATTGCGGGGCTTGATCGCCACGCTGGATCGGGATGATCCGCCGCCGGTGGCCGGCACGCCGCTGCCGCCTTGCTGGCACTGGATGTTTTGTCAGGAGGCGGCGCCGCAGTCGATCCTCGGCGTGGACGGGCACCCTGACAAAGGCGAGTTCCTGCCCCCGATCGCATTGCCCCGGCGCATGTGGGCGGGTAGCCGGATTACGTTTTTTGATCCGCCTGTCGTGGGCGATGTTGTTACGCGCCGATCAACCATTCTCAGTGTGACTCCGAAATCCGGCAAGTCGGGGGAGCTGGTTTTTGTTGTGGTGCGCCATGAAACGTGTGTTGGCGACAGAGTGGCCGTTGAGGAGGAGCAGGACCTTGTCTATCGCGAGGCTCCCCGGCCTGATGCGCCGGCGCCATCACCCAAGCCAGCGCCCAATGCGGCGCCCTGGTCCCGGTCGATTTCGCCCGATCCGGTGTTGCTGTTCCGGTATTCAGCACTGACATTTAACGGCCATCGCATCCACTATGATCAGCCCTATTGCGTGAATGAAGAAGGCTATCCGGGCCTTGTGGTACATGGGCCGTTGATTGCGACCTTGATGGTCGATCTTTGCCGACGGCAACGGCCCGACGCGCGG
>JABJCZ010000090.1 GCA_018668475.1 Alphaproteobacteria bacterium
ATCGCAATAGTCGGTCTCGCCCGGCATCCCCGGCAGCATGACACCGCGAAAGCCCTGTGCCTTGATGGCACGCAATTCTTCGATGGCGCTGTCCGGCGTTCGCGCTGCGCATTGCCCCAGCCCAATCAGCCGATGTGGGTGCGCCGAGCAAAATTCCACCATCCAGCGGTTGTAGGCCTCCATGCAGGCCTGCTTGAGCGCCATGTCGGGGATGTTGCAGATTTCCATTCCGACCGACGGATAGATCACCTCCGCCGCGATGCCGTCGCGCTGTTGATCGGCGATACGGGCTTCCGGGTCCCAGCCGCCTCGATGCAATTTTTCGAACACCGCCCCTTTATATGAAAGCTCTTCCGGAGATTTCCCGGCACCCGAAGCGAGCGCCAAGGGGACCGGCTGCGCGCTTCCCTCAACAACATAAACGTCGCCGCGCTTCGGGTCGTTGACCATATGCGGCGCACGGTCTCTAAAGGCCGGATCGATATGGTCTGTAAAACAGTTCGGAGGTTCGCAGACATGGCTATCGGCAGAAATAATCGGCTTCAACATCGTGCGCAGGCCTACCAGTTGTTGCGCAGTTCGCGCAGCTTCAAAAATACCGTTTTCGGGTCGGGGGTCTCGGGCAAATCGGGAAAAGATTCACGCAAGGCCTTAATCACTGAGGGACTCTGCAGTCGGAAAAACGTATTAATTTCTTTTTCCATCGCTAGTGTGGAGACCAGCGCGTCGTTCAAATCCTGCTCACCAACGTCGTCGAGCAACGCTTTGGCGTGCGCGTTGTCCGGCTCGCGATCGAGCGTAAAGCCCAGATTGTTCGCCATATAGTCATGGCCCGGATAAATCAGCGTGTTATCCGGCAACTTGCTTAATTGGGACACGAAAGTGTCGTAAAGCTCAGCCGGATGACCGCCGTGATGACAATTACCGGCCCCGGCGTTAAATAAAGTGTCACCGCAAAATAGCGCTGGCACGTCGGTGTGCGAGCGCAGGCACACGTGGCTCATGGTGTGGCCGGGCGTGTCGAGCGCTTCGAGCTCAACTGTGCTGCCGATTTTGATCACGTCGCCGGCATTGAGACCGCGATCCATGCCCTCAATCGCGTCTTTTGCGTTCGCATGTGCCAGGATTTTGGCACCCGTCGCTTTCACTACCGCGTCGTTACCACCGGTGTGATCGAAATGTTCGTGGGTATTGAGAATCTGGGTGATACTCCACCCTTTGCGCTTAGCCGTGGCCAGGCATTTTTCGTGATCAAGCGGATCCACCGCCATGGCCTCCCCGCTGGTCTCGCAAACGATCAGATAGTTGAAGTTACGGTAGGCGTTACCGGTCCAGATTTGCTCGACATGCATCCACTCTCTCCTCGCCCCTGCCGCGCGAAAACACGCGCTGCAAGGCTACCATGGAATAGCTGAGCGTAAGCAATGCCCACTTGACGTCAATCGTTGTTGACCGACAATGTAGGGCTGGATAGAAAACAGACAGTAGGCACCATATGAGCGCGGGCGAAAGACTACCTGGAACACCTGATCCGATGCACCGTTGGGAAGGCGTCGGCGGCACCATGATCGCGGGCGATAGCTGGGGCGACCCGGACGGTCCACTAATCGTTTTGCAACACGGCGGCGGACAGACCCGTCATGCCTGGAAAAGCGCTGGCGAGACCCTTGGTGCCGCAGGCTATTACGCGGTAGCCATCGATGCGCGCGGACATGGCGATTCTGATTGGGCCGAAGACGGTGTTTATGGCCAGGACGTTAACGTCGAAGACCTCGTATGTGTACTCAAACAGTTGGGCGGCAAACGGCCGGTATTAGTCGGCGCGTCGATGGGCGGCGGGACGAGTCTGGTCGCGATCGGCGAAGACCACGTCGATGCCACCGCACTGGTGATGGTTGATATCGCCCCACAAATCGAACCGGAAGGCGTTAAGAAAATTGGCGACTTCATGAACTTCAAGCCTGAAGGTTTTGATTCGCTGGAAGAAGTCGCGGATGCGATTGCAGCCTACCAGCCACATCGCGAACGACCGAAGGATTTGTCAGGGCTCGGGAAAAATCTGCGTCTGGCACCGAATGGAAAATATCGCTGGCATTGGGACCCCCGCTTCATGGTGCTCCGGCGCGACATGAACAAACGTACGGAACGGCTTATCGCGTGCGCCGAGGCAGTCAAATTACCGACCTTGCTGGTTCGGGGTGGCTTGTCCGACGTGTTAAGCGAAGCCGGTGCCGCGCACTTTCAAACGCTTTGTCCGCACACCGAGTACGTCAATATCACGGGCGCCGGCCACATGGTTGCAGGTGATCGCAACGATGTCTTCGGTAATGCGGTGATTGAGTTTCTCGGCCGCACGGTGCCGATCGACGGCAAGCCTGTACAACCGGCGCACGATCCGCACCCCCATCACGAAGGACCGCCAGGGGACATCGTTGACG
>JABJCZ010000009.1 GCA_018668475.1 Alphaproteobacteria bacterium
AAAAGCTCGACACTCGGTATTTTCGAAGACCTCGGCTACGAGGTGGTCGACAACTTGCCGCTCTCATTGTTGCCCAGCCTCGTTCGCCCAGTCTCCGATGACGGCAAGGCAATTGGGCCACAGCCACTCGCCATCTGTACTGATGTCCGCTCCCGGCAGTTTGATCCGCAAACGTTCAGGCGCAGAATCGAACCCGTGTTGAATGACGCGCGCCTGCAAACCGCGCTGGTGTTCATCGACTGCGACGACGCAACGCTTCAGCGGCGGTTCACTGAAACCCGCCGACGCCACCCGCTGGCCGCAGATCGGTCAGTAATTGATGGCATTCGGCTGGAGCGTGAGCGCTTGAACTGGTTTCGCGACAGAGCAGATCTGACCATCGACACGACTTCCATGCCGGTGCAGGATTTGCGCCGCTTGCTCAAAGGCCATTTCGCGCTTGACCGCAAGGAGACGGTGAGCATTTCCGTCATCTCATTTGCTTACAGATACGGCCTGCCACCCGAGGCCGACCTCGTTTTCGATGTCCGCTTTCTGAAAAACCCACACTATCAGGAAGCGCTGAAACCGCTGTCAGGACGAGATCAGGCCATTGCTGATTACATTTCCGGCGATTCGGCCTTTTCCCCCTTTTTTGATAGCTTTACTGGGTTACTTTTGGGGCTGCTACCGGCCTATGAAGCGGAGGGAAAATCCTATCTTACAATCGCGGTGGGCTGCACCGGAGGGCGCCATCGATCAGTCTATACGGCCGAACGCTTGGCCGAGACACTAATCAAGGGTGGTTGGACGGCGGCATTACGCCATCGGGATATAGATCGTTTCGTAATTGACGCGCCCCAGGAATAGGAACGACTAAGGCAAGTCGCCTCGCGCGCTAAGCACAACAGGGAAGAATTTTATGATCGGGTTGGTACTCGTTACACATGGTCGTCTGGCGGAAGAATTTATCGCCGCCACAGAACATGTGGTTGGCCCACAAACGCAAACACAAAGCGTCTGCATCGGCGCAGACGATGACATGGAAGAGCGCCGAAAAGAGATTCTGGCCGCTATCGAAGACGTCAACGATGGAAGTGGTGTGATCCTGTTGACCGACATGTTTGGTGGCACACCATCAAACCTCGCCATTTCTGTTATGGATCAAACCAAAGTAGAGGTCCTTGCTGGCATGAACCTACCGATGTTGATCAAGCTGGCCAGCGTGCGGCGCGACAGCCCCCTGGAAGAGGCGGTGGCCAGTGCTCAGGATTCGGGGCGCAAATACATCAATATCGCCAGCCGTCTGCTGGAAGGCGAAAGTTCTTGAGCGACAGCGCCACTAGCTCACCACCAGCTCGCCAGACCTGCTTGATATGTAACCGCCTGGGACTGCATGCGCGGGCAGCGGCGAAGTTCGTCAAGCTCGCCGGCACGTTTGATGCAGAAATATGGGTGGAACGCAATGGAACGCGGGTCTCTGGCATCTCGATTTTAGGGTTGATGATGCTGGCCGCAGGCCCCGGCACGGAGCTGACGCTGGAATCCGTCGGGCCCAATGCTGGTGACGCGCTGGATGCGCTGGCGCAATTGATCGAGAATAAATTCGATGAAGATTGAACTCGAATCAGACGTCGGCGAGGACGCCGTTTTTGACGGCCTCGGTGTATCGGTGGGAATTGCCATCGGGCAAGCCCATGTGGTCGAGCGGGGCTTTGTGGACGTGCCAGAGTATTGCGTTACGGCGCCGGAAGTTGAAAACGAAGTCACGCGGTTTAACGAGGCGGTAACCAAATCGATCCGCCAGATAAAGAAGTTGCGGGCCAAGGCCACGGTTTTTGACAGCGCCGCCTCGGAGGAGCTGTGTTACCTGCTCGATGCGCACCTTCAAATGTTGTCGGGATCGCGTCTGGTGCGTGGCGTCGAAGACCGTATCCGCGAGAAAAAAAGTAATGCCGAGGCCGCGGTGCAGGCTGAGTTTTCCGAGATCGCCGAGGCGTTTGCGGCAATGGGAGACACCTACCTCGCCAAGAAAATTGAGGATGTGCGGGAGGTCAGCGCACGCTTGCTCCGCAATTTGACCCGTGCCGAATACCAGGCCTTTTCGGGACTGCCGCCTGGCAGCATCATCGTCGCCGAAGAGATCACGCCCGCAGATACGGCGCTCATGGACCCCAAAAAAATTGGCGGTTTTGCGTCTGCGCTGGGCGGCGCCGAGGGCCATACCGCGATTATGGCCCGCTCACTGGGCATGCCGGCCGTGTTGGGAGCACCGGACCTTGTGCGCGCTGTCAAACCCGGCGACACCGTGGTCATCGATGGCGTGCGCGGGCAGGTGGTGGTCAACCCGTCGCCCGAAACCATCGCGCGCTTCGTCAGGCGACAGGAGGCGCTGGTTCGCCGCCAGCGCCAGTTGCGCCGCTTGCGCAGTGTGCCGGCGGTCAGCATCGATGGAGCGACCGTGCAGCTGCAGTGCAACATGGAGTTGCCCTCCGAGCTGGAACTTGCGAACGACGCCGGCGCCGAAGGAGTCGGCCTGTTGCGCAGTGAATTTCTGTATATGAACCGCGACAAGCCACCGAGCGAAGATGAACAGTATGTGGCAGTGCGCGAAATTCTTGAGGGGATGAACAGCCGGCAGGTGACGGTGCGCACACTCGATGTGGGCAGCGACAAACTGGCCTATTCGCTGGGCGATCACATCAGCCCGAGCATAAATCCGGCCCTCGGGCTGCGGGCAATCCGCCTGTCACTAAAAGTGCGGCCATTGCTGGAAACACAACTGGCGGCGATGTTGCGTGCCAGCGCCCATGGTGACCTGCGAATTCTATTACCCATGATCACGTCGATCTCAGAAATTCGCCGGGTCCGCGAAACCATGGCAAGAGTCGTCCGCCGGCTCAGACGCCGCAAGGTAGCCCTGCCCGACGAATTACCCAAAATTGGTGTGATGATCGAAACACCGGGCGCAGCTCTAACTGCGGATTTGCTGGCCTCG
>JABJCZ010000091.1 GCA_018668475.1 Alphaproteobacteria bacterium
GATCATGCGTACCGTCCACCGGCTGCAAACGCTTGGTGCCGGCGTCGAGTTTGTCGGGCTGCAGCCAGCCCACGCCGAGTTGATTGACCGTCTCGGAAACCTTCATGACCATGTTGAGATGGCACCGCCGACGATCAACCCACTGGTTGCGCTGGTGTCACGGTGTGGCGAAAGCGTAATCGGAGTCGGTCAGGAGATTGCCGACAGCATTGCCTTTGTTGGTCAAACCGTTATCTCGTTGTGGCAACTCGCTCGGCAACCGCACCGGTTTCGACTGCGTGCCATGATTCATCACATGGAGCACACCGGGCTTAACGCGGTGCCCATCGTCGCACTGTTGTCGTTCCTCATCGGCTTGGTGATTGCTTATCAGGGCTCGGCGCAATTGCGCACTTTCGGGGCCGAGATTTTCGTTGTCGATCTGGTGGCGGTCTCGATCTTGCGCGAGCTTGGCATTCTGCTTACGGCGATCATCGTTGCCGGGCGGTCCGGCAGCGCCTTTGCCGCGCAGATAGGCGCAATGAAGACCAATGAAGAAATTGATGCCATGCGCACGCTGGGGCTGGACCCCATGCTAGTGCTCGTGGTTCCGCGCTTGCTGGCGCTCATGATCACACTGCCAATGCTAGGGTTTGTCGCCGATATAATGGGGCTGTTCGGCGGCGGTGTCATGGCTGTGGTCGAGCTTGGCATCACGCCAGGGCAATATATTGAGCGGCTCGGCAATGGCTTCAGTGCGTGGTCGTTCGGGGTAGGTCTTATCAAGGCGCCGCTCTTCGCCGCGATCATCGCGCTGACAGGTTGCTTCATGGGTATGCAGGTTTCCGGCAGCGCTGAAAGCGTCGGCGGGCAGACGACGCGCGCTGTAGTGCACAGTGTGTTTATGGTGATCGTCGTAGACGCGATTTTCTCCATCTTCTTTGCCTATATCGGTATTTGAGTCATGGCGAACCCTGAGAACATTGCTATCAGCGCACGCGGCGTCACTGTCGGGTTTGGCTCCCAGCTGGTGCTGGATGGACTGGACCTAGATGTGCGCCAGGGCGAGATCATCGGGTTCGTCGGGCCGTCGGGCGCTGGCAAGTCGGTCCTGTTGCGGACAATCGTTGGCCTTCAGTCGCGGCGCGGTGGCACCATCGAAGTATTGGGCAGGGACATTGACGATAACGATGCTGGCAAGGGCGATCGGCTCGAGAAGCACTGGGGCATTCTGTTTCAGTCCGGGGCATTGTTCAGCTCGCTCACCGTTGCGCAAAATATCGAGTTGCCGCTGCAGGAACATACGAGCTTGTCGCGCGGAACAATCGAAGAGTTGTGCGCGCTCAAAATAGGCCTGGTTGGCTTGCCGGAAGAAGCCTCGACAAAATATCCATCCGAGCTGTCCGGCGGCATGAAAAAACGCGCCGGCCTTGCCCGTGCGCTGGCGCTTGATCCTGAAATTCTTTTTCTAGATGAGCCGACAGCCGGGCTGGACCCAATTGGTGCAACCGCCTTTGATGAATTAATTCAAAGCCTGCAACAGAACCTCGGGCTCACTGTATTTATGGTCACCCACGACCTCGACAGCCTGCACGCCATTTGCGACCGTGTCGCGGTGCTGGGCGACAAACGTGTTATCGTGACCGGCACGATTGATGAGCTGCGTCGGCACGGAGATCCCTGGATCAAGGACTATTTTCATGGGCAGCGCGGTCGTGCCGCCCATGATGCCAAAACCCAATAGGCTGGAGAGAGCGGCATGGAGACAAGACCCAGCTACTTGATTGTCGGCAGCTTCGTGCTGGTGATCGCCGTCGGGCTGATCGGTTTTATCGCCTGGGTGGTCAAGGCGGATATCGACGCCGATTACGACTATTACCAGACCTATTTCACTGGCTCCGTCTCTGGCCTGAGCGAGCTGTCGGAAGTGCGCTATCGCGGTGTGCCGGTTGGTCGCGTCGTCGACGTCGGAATTGATCTTAGTAATGTCGAGCGGGTCGAGGTGCTGCTGGAGCTTGAGCCCGGCACACCCATCAAGGAAGATTCCGTCACATCAGTGGAGATGCAGGGTATTACCGGATTGTCCTATATTCTGATAACCGGCGGCCATCACGACAGTCCGACCCTTGTTGCCGCGGCGGGCGAGGATTATCCGGTCATGGGTTCCAAGGAATCCCGGCTGCAGGAAATTTTCTCCGGCGCGCCGGACCTCATAAACCGGACCATTCTGTTGATCGATTCCGCCACTCGATTGATGTCCGATGCCAACATCAACGCATTGAGCGCGACGCTTTCCAATGTGAAAGAGATTTCGTCCGGGTTGCGCGGTACCACGAGCAAACTTGATGTGTTTATAGATGATGTTGCCGTAACCGCCGCTGACTTGCGCGGCACCGCCAAGCAATTGAACGGACTGGCAACTGAATTGCGAGGTGAGGTCAAAGTATTGTCCGGTGAGGCCGGTAGAACTATGGAGACCGCACGCAATATGCTTGGCACCGTCGATGAGCAGGCTGCGGCGCTTGGCGGCGATGCGCGCCTTGCCATAGGCGACGCA
>JABJCZ010000092.1 GCA_018668475.1 Alphaproteobacteria bacterium
CGGGCGGCGGCATGGGCGCGCACCAGGTGATGCGCCAACGCGCCAGAGCCGACCATGAACAGCCGGTGGGAATCCTGCATGGCGAGGTAGCGCGCGGCCAGGGCGGATGCTGCGGCGGTGCGCCGGCGGGTCAGCTCCGTACCATCCATCAGTGCCAGCGGCGCGCCGGTGGTGGCATCCATCAAAATATATTGGCCCAGCACGGATGGCAGTGGCGGTTGGAGGTCCACGTTGTCGGGAAATACGGTGACGATCTTGGCACCCATCAACCCGCCCTCAACCCACGCTGGCATAATCAGCAACGTGCCATCAGTTCCGCCAGGCACAGGCACGGTATGGTGATGGCGCGTCGGCTGAGAGGCGGCGGTGGCGAACGCCTGCTCAAGTGCGTCCGTCAACCCGGCATAGTCCAGCAATCGCTCCAGCTCGACTGTCTCAAGGGTCAACATGTACCTTTTCCCATATTGAATTTCGGCGCGGGCGACCGGGTGCCGACACCCACCAAATTAATCGCACGGGCAAGAAGCAGGCACAAGTACAGCGGTCGCCTAATCACCCCCGCAGCTTCCGCTGCGAGGGTGATTAGGCAGGGTCCTATTCTGCGACGTAGACCTGGCCGTCGCGCCGGTCGACAACGAGGATGTGAACGAGGCTGCCGTCTTTGGTAACGATCTCCGCACGGATGGCAAAGTCGCTCTGAATTTCGATGCCGCCCACTTTTATGTGCTGCGAATTGTGGCGGCTGAGCATGGCCTCAAGCTGAGCGGTCGCCTGATCGAGTGTCATTAATGGCAGCGGCCCCATATTCTGGCCGCCCGAGCTACCATGACGGCCATGCATCTTCATGCCGTGTCGGCCGCCCTGCTTCATCATCGGGCCCGTCATGCCCTGCTGGCCATCCTGCATCATCATCGTGTTCGAGCCCTGGCCATCTGCACGCATTTTGTCGTGCGCATCGCCCGATCCGTGGGCCATGGCTGTGCCCGTGGCAGCTGCTGCCAAGCCAATCGCGAGAACGGTACCCAATAGTGTTTTCTTGAACATCATTTCTCATGATTCCTTCAATTTGAGGTGGGTTTGTCGGGTTTGTTCAGTTGTTTTGGTGACCGTGATCATTCTCCATTTTCATTTTCATCGACTTCCCGTCGCCCTGGTGCTTGTCCATTTCCATTGGTTCCATATCGCCGTGCTGCGCGTGGCTCATGTCGCCATCTTGCGGTTTACGAAACTCCTCGGGCAGCGACGTGCGCCCGACCACGATCAGGCCCTTCATGCCCGCTGCTTCATGCGGATGGCAGTGATAGAAGTAGCTGCCTTCGGCATCGAAGGTCATGACCCAACTGTCGCCGGCCTTGCCCATCATCGGGCTTACGAAGGGCGACGTACCTTCAGGGATCTTGTCGGAGTAGGCCGCCACATTGTGCTCATTGTCGGCGTCGGCTTGCACCCAGACTACTGTGTCGCCGGGCTGGATGTTAATTTTCGCCGGCTCGAAAATGAGGTCGCCACTCGCCTCGTCGGTTACCATTTTCACAATAGTCGTGCCCGCTGATGCGATGGACGGATGGGTCGCGCCTACGAGTGTTGCGATGGCGACTGCCATTGTGATGTTGAGAATTTTCATGCTTACGTTGCTCCGTGTGTTTGCGTATCAATGATGGGCGTCATGGCCGCTTTTGCCCTGATCATGTGTGGTATTGGACGTTGAGTTGGGGTCCGGCGTTTCGCCGCAGGCGGCCAGCAGCGTGCGATCAATGGCGAGGTGGTTCTGGGGCATCAAGGCTGCGCAGCGTTCTGCCAGCGGGGCCTTTGACGTCATGCGAAAGCCGATCTCGCCGCTGGCTGCAATCGGAATGGCCTCCAGCCGACCGTGATAGCGCATGGCCGGGTTCTCGCGGCCCATATAGGACCAGTCACCGTCGAGGTCCACGGCCACCCCCTTATTCATGCCGCCGTGGTCCATGTTGTCCTGGCCCATTTCACCATGGTCCATTTTCTGCATTTTCCCGTGGTCCATTTCGTCTCCCATCATTTGGCTGGCGGGTTCATCCTCGGCAGCAATGGCTGGTGCGGAGACGGCCAGCGCCAATCCCAATCCGACGGCGCTGGCGTAGGTAACTCGTCTGAATGTTATTTTCATGGCAATGCCCTCTAGTGGCCGCGGTTGACAGGGCCGACATCAAGCATGTCGTGCTCCATGGTGAGGATGGAATTGCGTTCGCCCACGCTTTCGTTAAACGTCGTATCGAGGGAGAAGGTGAGACCGGCGAGCAACGTGTGACTGGCCGAATTGTTTTCGGCGGCGGCCAGCGCGATGTCTTGGTCAAGGTAGCGATACTGGCCGACGACATTGATCCCGCTGCCAATGCGCCAAGCGACACTGGGCGTGATGGCAAAGGCGGACGCCGATGAGATGTCGGCATAGTCGCGCCAGCCGACGGTCAGCGCGGCCTGCCAGTTGGTTTGCAGGTATGGGCGGTCGATGTAGCGTAGTGCGCCGACCACTGCATATTGTTCGGCCCGGGCGCGAGAGACATTGGCGTCAAGGCTCGGCACACTGGAGCCCAAATTGTAGATGCCCTGTAAATCGATCGACCAGCTCGCTTCGGGATCATCCGAGAGGTTTATCACCGCACCCCCGATGATCGCCGAGATGTCCTCTTCCTCACCGCCGCCGACACGGTCCGCCTGCTGCCAGTCCAGGCTGAGCCCGGCGAAGCGCAGGCCCCGGTCGAAGCGGATGCTCTCGGGCATTTCCCAGAAAACACCAGCCGCCAGGCCGTTCAGGTCGGACCGGCTGGTACGTTCGGTCGAGCCCAGGTTGGCAAGGTCTGTCTCTGCCCGCGCGGTGGCGGCTCCCATGACCCGCCATTCAGGCGTAAACCAGAGGTTGCCCTGCACGACGCCACCATAAATCTGGTCCTCTTCGGCTTCCACGTTGGCATTACCGTTGCCGACATGGGTAAACGCCAGTAAGTCGTCATCGCGGATCGTCGGAAAGGTGACAAGGGTATTGGGTAAGCGTGATCGGCCAAGCGAGATCTCCCAATCCTTGTGACCAACGCCGATGCGGACCTCATGCACAAAGAGGTTGTCCTCAAGATCAGAATCATCTTCAGGCAATACCAGCCCGAAATTGCCGAAAGCGTACCCGCCGGTTCTGAACAGGTATTTGGCAAGGCCGATTGAGACGCTGGTATCGGCGATGTCGAGCTCGGTGTTGGTCTGTTCACCACCCACCGGTCGATCTTTCGATGTCAGATTGGTGGTGCCGACGAGCCGACCGCCGAGGCTGATCTCGGGCGGCACATTGGGGTCGATCTCGAGCGCAAAGGCGGTGGATGCCGTGGCTGCAAGAGAACCGGCCAGGAGAGCGCCTGCAAGCAGTTTCAGAGGAGGAGTACGGTTCATGATGAAGGTTCCTGTCCGGCTATTCATTGATGGCGATTGACGGCACATAGGGCACATCGCCCATGTCTTCATAGGCGAGCAAGGTGAGCATGCCGCCGGGATAGATGCCGTTGTTCATGACCCGGCGTACGTCGTGATCATGGAAGGTCCAGAAGCCGGGGTTGTCGCCGTAGACCACGATGTCCGCCGTCTTGCCGGGAAACAGCGAAACGGTGTTGAGCCGAATCGGCTCGGCCAACGGGTTGCCGTCCTCGGCGACCAGCCAGAAGTTGTGGCCGTGTAGATGCATATGGTGCGAGAGAAAGCCGCCGTTGATCAGACGGATACGGATGTATTCGCCACTGCGAATGCTGATCTTTTCGGTTGCCGGGTAGCTGCGGCCATTGATCGCAAAAAATTGCGGTTCCGGCATGCTGCCTTCCGCCGCACCGCGCGTCCATGGCGGCACCCAGCCGTCGGCGATGGCGGCCTCCATTTCGTCCCAGTCCTTGAAAAATCCGTGGGTGATCGGATCGAGCCTGCCCATGGCCATGAGCTTGTTGACACGTTTCATGCCGCCCAGGACCTCGTTGATGTGCTTGCGCGTCCAGTTGACGTCAAACGCTTCCAGCATCAGCACGTAGTCGCGTTCATAGGGAAAACGCCGTCGCACGGGGTCATCTACTGAATCGATGATGAACGCACCATGCAACGCGGACATCATGTGAAGTGGTGTGGACCAGTGGCAGTGGTAGAAGCGGGTGCCGGCAGGGCGCGCCTGAAAGCGGTAGACGAAAGTTTCGGCAGGGTGGATCGGGTCCTGTGTGACCATGGGCACGCCATCCATGGTGTAGATGACATCCAGCCCGTGCCAATGAACGGTGTGCATCTCCTCGGTATTGTTGGTGACGTTGACCTTGATCCAGTCGTTCTCTTGCACTCGGAAGACCGGCCCCGGCACCCGGTTGTTGAAGGCGAAAACGGGAAAAGTCACACCCGGCAATAACGTGTGCTCGGTCAGGTCAAAACTCAGATCAAATTCACGGTACGGTACTTCATGATCCGCCGGGGCGCCCGGTGACTCAGTGCGCGCACCGATCATGTTGTGGCCGCGCATGAACATCATGGAGCCCTTGGCCGGTGGGTTCTCTGCCGCTTTGGCGGTCGTTGTGGCTGAGGCGCCAACGACTAGGCCGGTCGCGGCGGTGGCGGAAGCAAGTGCTGCGCCGGTAGCAGCCTGGGCTGCACCCTTCATCAGTGAGCGGCGCTCCGGATTGGCGGGCGCGCCTTTTTTTCGGTCGAGCATGGGAGTCGTCTCCAAACATGATTTGCGGTCGTCCGGAGCTGTTTTGAAAAAAAGGCATCGGACGCGAAACTCCTGCAGCGAGCGGCAGCTCATCGCGGAAGGAGTGCGGGCGCACTGCGCCCGCGGCAAATCATGTTCGGGGAGGTTGGTCGGCGTTGCCGTCGATGTGGCCAGGCGGCAATGTGTCCGCTGCAAGGCCCGTGGTTCGTTCAATTACAGGCCGCTGTTGCGCCGGCCCGGTGAAGGGCAGCGCATCCGAGACGTTGTTCGCATGGCAGCACGATCCATTGCCACCGCCATGGCCGGCACTTTTTGACGACGCGTGGGAGTGGTCCGAGGCCATTGTACCATCGGCCTGTGTATCGTTGGCGTGATGGGTGTTTGCCGCGCCGGAATCCGCGCCACTCTCATCAGTGAACAGCGTACAAGAGGTCGTGCCATCGGTGCCGGCGCTCGTGATCGCCATATGCCCGTGGCCCGTGCCAACGTTCGCATGAACCATGCTGCTGCCCACAGGGGCGGCCAGTAGAACCAACGCCAGGACGCCCGCGAGGGCGACACGGCGAGTAATATGTATGCCAACGTGCATGAACATAACGGGCAACATAGGTGTTCCCCTAGCGGGAAGGTCAAGCCGTGTGTTGCAATTTTTTTTTGGCGTCCATTTGCCAACGCGGAGACAGGCGCTGCGGCCTCGATGGAGACTACGGTCGGCAGCAAATACAGGAGAAAGAACGGTCGAACGCGGTGAAACAAGGTTTTGTTGAAGAACTAGTTTTTCCGGGATCGGTCTCGTTGGTAGTCGCGGTTTCTTCCGGACCATGTCGACTTGATGTAGTCAAGCACGGA
Source organism: Alphaproteobacteria bacterium (assembly GCA_018668475.1). Classification (GTDB taxonomy): domain Bacteria; phylum Pseudomonadota; class Alphaproteobacteria; order UBA828; family UBA828; genus JABJCZ01. The sequence goes on from JABJCZ010000092.1 coordinate 5,546, forward strand.
CCAGATCTCCTCGTCGGAAAGAACGCCCCCAAACCCGGGCATGCCGCTAAGATCGATAGCAACACCGAGGCGCCGCATCGCCTCCTTTCCGCCAAGCTTCGTGTAGTCAAAAAGTATGTTATCCGGGTGATGCCAGGTATGACCGCTGTCATCATGCGGTGGCGCGGGCAGGGTGCCGTCGTCTTTCGGCGTCTGCCATTCCTTCTCGCCTTCTAGAGTCTCGCCATGGCATGCCGTACAGTGCGCTTGGTAAAGGGCCTCACCTGCCTTCGCCGGTTCGGCAGCGTTCGCCGAGCCAGTCTCCGCCAATCCCAAGGCAGTGGCGAAGCAGAACGCGGGCAGCGAAACCAACGCAAGTGCCGGCCCAGGGGCGACACGGCGGGTAATAGTCGTGCGAACGCGCTGTAACATCACGCTCAACATAGATGTTCCCCGAACGGGAAGGTCAAGGGGAACCCGCGCAGCGATCAGGCGCCATCTAGTCGTCGCCGGCAGAGACTTCCAGACCATAGACGTCGCGGGCGGCCTTTTTGCTGATGTAGCCTTCCGCGAGGTCCTCTGCTACGCGCTCGCGCTCACGGTCCATCGGGTCGCCCCAGCCCCCGCCACCGGGGGTCTGGAAGCGGATGGAGTCACCTGGGCTGATGGTCACGTTGGACCACTTTGACGGGCTGACCTTGCCAAAAGCGACGTCGATGCCCTTCCAGTCCAGCGAGTTTGCGGCACAGAACCACGTGCCTGCCGTGCCGCCTGATTTGCCGCCATACAGGCCCCAGGGACGGGTGGCGTGGCGGTCTGACATCTGACTGCCGGTGATGTCGATAGACAGGCTCTTGATGACGCGGGTGGTCGACAATCCGCCACGATTTTTTCCTGCGCCGCCGGAATCCTGCACCAGCTCGAAGCGCTCGCATTGCAGCGGAAACCGCGTCTCGAACACTTCGACCGGGATCACCCGGCAGTTGCCGTTGATAGAATCGGTGGCGTCGTTGCCGTCGGCAAACGACCGCCCGCCCCAGCCGGAAAGCTCGATGGCGTAACAGACGAACGCCTCGTTGCTGGCCACGTCGGTGCCGCCGAAGACAAAGTTGGTGTGGGTCGCTCCCTCCGCCGCCATGGTGGTGTCGGGCAGCACTGACGACATGGCGCCGATGACGGTGCCGGCAATCTTGCAGTGGGTCTCGGTATTGCCGCCAACTTCGGGCGCCGGAAAGTTGACGTTGAGGATTGTACCAGGCGGTGCGACCACCCGGATCGGGCGGAAGCAACCTGAGTTTTTCGGGATCGTATGATCCGTGCAATGGAGCATACCATTATAGGAAGCCGAATAGGCCACCCCTAGCGTGGCATTGATTGGCCCTTTGGACTGTGGCGACGAGCCTGTGTAATCGACCACCACTTCATCACCCTGCACATAGACAGTGGTATTGATGGTGAAGATTTTCTTCTCGATGCCGTCGTCTTCAATTGTGTCCGAAAAATTGTATTTGCCATCGGGAATGGCAGCGATCTCGGCCCGCATGCGCATCTCAGAATAATCGAGCAGGTCGTTGACGTTCTTGCGAAACGCCTCCTTGCCATATTTCTTGATCATGGCTTCGAGCCGAGTTTCGCCGACATCGACACCGGCGATCAGCGCGCGCAGATCACCGTAATTATAGCGCGGCGTGCGAACGTTCGCGAGCATCAGCCGCCACACTTCCTCCACGTCCTGACCGGCGGAGATGATCTTGACTGGCGGCACGCGCATGCCTTCATGAAAAATCTCGGTCGCTTCGCCGGCAAACGCACCCGGCACCATGCCGCCGATTTCAGCGAGATGACCAATGGTCATGGCGTAACCGATGATTTCGTCATCCACGAAAACCGGCTTGATCAACGTGTGCTCGGGTAGGTGTAAGCCGCCGCGGTAAGGGTCGTTATGGACGATCACATCGCCGGGGTTCAATTCCTCTGGCGGAATTTCCAGGACGCAGCTGCGCAACAACAGGGGCACGCCGCCGATCATCGACGGGCAGTATTCGGCTTGCGCAATCAGCTCGCCATCGGCACCAGCCAGCACGCAGGTGAAATCCAGCGCTTCGTTGAAGATCGTGGAATACGACGTCTTCATGAGCACGATGCCCATTTCGCGGCAGATGGCGGTCATCGTTGAATCGATGATGCTCATCGTGACCATGTCGACGTCTGCAGAAGGCGTGTGGGTTGCGTTCATCGTCTCTACTCCCCGGCCAGCTTGCCGATAAGAAGGTTGCCGTGTTCGTCGACCCTAAGGGGCTCGCCAGGCTTCAGCACGGTGACTGAAGCCGCTTCCTCGATAATGGCGGGCCCTGTGATGCGATCACCGGAGCGCAGGTCGGGCCGCGCGTAGACTGGTGTGTCATGGGTGCCATCTTCGAACGTGACCGGGCGGACCCCCCTGGACGTCGGGGGTGTGCCGTCCCCAGTTGCGATGGTCGCCAGCACTGGTTTGTCGGTAACCGATACAACGGTCGCTTTGATGGTGATGACGTCGATTGATTCGCCCGGAATATTGAAGCCAAATCGCGATTTGTGCAGATCGTGAAATGCCTGATACATCTGCGCGGCGGTCGTGTCGTCGAATACATCGAATGCGATAGGCACTTCCAGTTCGTAATTCTGGCCGAGGTAACGGGCTTCGACAAAGCGGTAGGCCTCGATGTTGTCGGTATAGCCCTGAGCGTCAAGCTCGGCCCGGCCCGTGGCCACCAGCTCTCGCAGGGTGTCGGTAGCGCGAGTCTGATCGAAGGCGCGCGATGTCATCTGCACTGTGCGCTGCACGTCCACCCGCGCGTCCGTCATAATAAAGCCGAAAGCAGAAAACTGCCCCGGGTAGTTGGGCACGATGCCCGATGGAATGCCGGCATCGTTCATCAGGTCGTTGGCATGCAGCGGCCCGGCACCGCCGAAGGCCAGCAGCGCGAAGTCCCGCGGGTCAAGCCCGCGCTCTATCAGCACGGAGCCTAGCGCCCCCACCATGTTGTTGTTGGCGATCTGCAATATCGCGAGTGCCGTGTCTTCGACTGAGCGGCCAAGCACGTCCGCGACGGACTTGACGGCAGCAATGGCGGCGTCTTTGTCGAGGCTCATCTTGCCGCCGAGGAAGTTGTCAGGGCTGATGCGCCCGAGCACAACGTTGGCGTCAGTCACCGCCGGTCGCGTGCCGCCGTTGCCATAACAAGCTGGGCCGGGTTCTGCGCCCGCGCTCTCAGGGCCGACGCGCAACATGCCACCCTTGTCGATCCATGCGATGGAGCCGCCGCCGGCGCCAATGGTACGGATGTCAATCATCGGGATCTGAATAGGGATACCAAACTCGATATCAAAGTCAGTGGTAAAGCTCTCGTTCCCGCCAACCACCGTGGAGCAATCGGTGGACGTGCCGCCCATATCGAACGTCACAAGATGGTCAACACCGGCCATCCGGGCGACCTGTTTGCCGGCAATCACGCCGCCGGTCGGGCCGGAGACGGTCATCTGGATTGGTGAGTTGGCAGCCGCATCGATGGTCATCTCGCCACCGTTGGACTTGATAATCGCCACGTGGTCGGTAATGCCGTTCTCGCGGAACCGCTCACGGATGGTGTTCATCTGTTGGCTCACCACCGGCTTTACGTAAGCATCGGCAATGGTGGTGGAGGCGCGCTCATATTCCTTCCACTTCGGCAGTACGTCGAATGAGATGGAGACCGGAATGTCCGGCAGCTCAGCTTCCAGAACTTCCTTTGCCCGGCGCTCGTGCTCGGGCGTCACATAGGAAAACAGAAAGTTGACCGCCAGAGCCTCGATTTCGCCGGTCGCCTTCACAGCTTTGGCAATATCGCGCAGGCCGGCTTCATCCAGGGGTACTTGGACTGTGCCGTCAGCCATGATCCGCTCATCAACTTCATAGCAGTGGCGGCGCTTGACCAGTGGCTTCGGCTTGACCCAGGTAATATCGTAATGGCCTCGCCGGTTGCCGCGCTGGATAAACGGTACGTCGCGAAAGCCCTTGGTGGTTACGTAGCCAACCGTCGCGCCCTTACGTTCGAGAATCGCATTGGTCGCGATGGTCGTGCCCAGGCGCACATTGTTGATCTCGCCTGGCGTCTCAAAGCGCCCGAGGCCGTTCAGAATGCCGTCATTGGGGTCCTGTGGCGTGGATGGGTTTTTCCAGACTTCAATGGTTTTGCTGTCGCTGTCGTAGCTGACGAAGTCGGTAAAGGTGCCGCCCACGTCAATGCCAACCAAATATCCCGCCACGATCATTCTCTCCCGTTATGCTGCCAAACCAGTGGTTTACCCTGATTTTTGGCCGTCGAAGTCATCCCGTTTACACACGCTGTATCAGGGGCCGCGATGTTAGGGCGCATGGCGCGTGCGGGCAAGAGCACGTGAGCGGTTTCCTGTGCTATAATCGTTCCATCGGCGCCGACGCCACAGGCGGCCCCCGGCGAGCCGAAGAAGGGGCGAGGGAGGCCGGGTTTGAGTGCAGCAGTGCGCGCCGGCCCGCAGGTTTCTCGTAAAGCCCCCGGTCATGCGAGCCTGATCGCGCCCGATAAAGACAAAGCAGCGTTGATCAGTGTAGTTGACCAGGCCCGCGGATGGCGGGGTCGCCCGCAATTGAGGTGCCGACTTGTCCTAACCACCATGAGCGGAGGTCAGCATGCGGGTTTCTTCCATTCTCAATACCAAGGGGCGCGACGTGATTTGCGTGGCACCCGACAACACTATTGCCGAAGCCATTGCCATTCTTACTCGCCATCGCATCAGTGCCGTGGTGGTTGGCGGGGCCGGGCAGATTGAGGGTATATTCTCCGAGCGCGACGTGATCTATGCGCTGGCAGAAGAGGGCGAAAGCGTGCTCGGTGAACGGGTGTCGTTGTATATGACTGCCGATGTTATCTCGTGTGCGCCGGATGATGATCTGACCGAAGTCATGCGCACCATGACGGAGCGCCGCATTCGTCATTTGCCGGTGCTGGAGGACCGCGTGCTCGCCGGCATTCTCAGCATTGGCGATTTGGTCAAATACCGCCTTGGCGAGCTGGAAAATGATGCGGAGGCGCTGCGCGAGTATATCGCACAGGCCTAGGTCGCGCGGCTGTCGCTTCGGCCCGATTGGCGTTTCCCGCGCAAGGCAGAAGGGGTGCGACCAAATTGCACAGGTCTGGCGTTTGGCTCAGTTGTCTTTGTGAGTCGAGTCCCGATGGGTATTTTGCGTGAATTCTCTCAAGTGTCTGAGATAGAATTGAAAATTACTACGAAAGTCACTCGCTTATCGAGTTCGTTTGCCTCTCCGCCAGGACAATTTTGCGGGGCGTTTTCGAATACCACACTGAATGACTCAGGTGTTGCGAATGAAAATCATTTGCAATTGGAATTCCTCGATGCTATTTCCCGGATGGCACCCTGAGGCGTGCTTTAGGGAGTATGAGATGACTTTTAACTGCAATGTAATCGCCTTAAATGTGCAACCTCACGGGCGTAGGGTGCGGGCGATCAGAGATCAACTAGACTGACCGAGAAACGGATCATGACGAAACTCCAGAATAGTTCAGAACCTGAAACAGGCACCCGCCGCCGCACGCGGTTGTTGGCCAGCACGGCGGTGGCGATTTGTCTGGGTGTAACGGCTCTGGCCACTGGGCCAGCATCCGCTGGTGAAGTTGACGACCTGCGGGCCGAGAATGCGGCCCTTGAAGCGCGGCTTGAGGCGCTCGCGACCGACATGGATGTGCTCAGGGCGCAAGTCGCGGCCAACCGGGTTGCAGCCTCAGAAGCCACCGAAGCCGCGGAGGCTGTTGCCGCCGTGCCGCAGTCGGTGATCACATCAGGGAGCCCCGATACATCACTCTCCATTAGCGGCCAGGTCAGCCGGATGGTGCTCTATGCTGATGACGGCAACCAGTCGCGCTTTTTCCATGCAGACAACGACAAGTCGTCGACCCGAATCCGGTTTCAGGGTAAGCGCAAGATGGATGAGGAGTGGTCCGCGGGCACGAACATCGAGGTGCAGTTCGAGTCCAATGCATCCGGCGATGTGACTATCGACCAGAACGCGTCCGTCATCGACAACAACAGCTTCACCGAGCGCAAGCTTGAGATTTATGTCGCTAGCAACCGGCTCGGCAAGTTGTGGCTCGGGCAAGGCGATACGGCGTCCAACGGCACGGCTGAGGTTGATCTCTCCGGCACCACGGTCATTTCCAGCTCCGATATTGTGACCATCGCCAACGAAGTCGATTTCGTTCTTTCAGGTACCGCCGGCACCTCGTCCAGCGATGATCCCGGTGATCTTTACAGCAACAACGACGGGCTCAGCCGCGATGATCGTATTCGGTATGACACGCCGAGTTTCGCCGGGGTCAAGCTCTCGACATCGTGGGTTGATGGCGACGAATGGGACATTGCAGCGCGCTATGGCCGGGATTATGACGGTTTCAACGTTGCTCTCGGTGCATCCTACTGGGACTCAAGCCCAACCAACGGCCTCACCGGCCTGTCAATGTCAGGTAGTGTAAAGGCTGATCTCGGCACCAGCCTCACCGGAACCTGGTCGCAAGCTGACAGTGACGCAGTTGGGCGCGATACGGAAACTTTCTGGTTCGCCAAGCTCGGCCACGAATGGTCGCCGTTTGATATCGGCTCCACGGCGGTGTCTGCAAGCTATGCCAACGCCGACGATCAGGAGGCCAACGGGAAGGGCGGCGACTATATGGATGTCGCCTTCGTCCAGAAGATTGACGATCTTGGGACGGAGCTCTACGGGATGATAGGCCAGTTTGAGCCCGATGTGCCGGGGGTCCAGCTTGAGGCGCTGACCGTCGGTGGTGCCGGTGCACGTGTGAAGTTCTAGACACGTGTGACAATCCGGAAAAGCGAGTCACAAAAAATGGCCGGTCGGGGTTATTCCCGACCGGCCTCTTTTTTTGTGTCTAGCTGTCGCTATCGGATCAGGACAAACAGTGCGCCGTTGCCGCGCCGCACGTTGAGTAGGATCGCTCCATTGGACCTCCGTGCTTCCTCCATCATCTCGTCGGCGCTTGTCACCAGTTTTTTGTTGATGGAGACGATAATATCGCCGGGAGTGAGGCCGGCTTTGGCTGCTGCGCTGCCGGGCACGACCTGCAGAACGGCCACGCCCTCTTGCTCACCATGGAGCGGGTGATCGTTCGGCACCGGGCCAAACACCGCTCCTTTGAGTTTGGGTACATCGTCATTGGCGATCGCCGTCTCCGGTTCATTGCGACTGCCGACCCGCATGACGATTTCCTGCTGCTGGCCTTCGCGGATAACAATTACACGCACCCGGTCGCCGACTCGCAGCACGCCAACTTTGTTCCGCAGGTCAGATGATCCCATGACGGGGTTGTTGTTCATTTCGATGATCACATCGCCTGACTTGATACCGGCTTCCTCGGCTGGCGAGCCGGGCACGACCTGGCTGACTACTGCTCCGGAATCGTGTTCGACGCCAAAGGCTTCCGCTAGCTCAGGCGTGAGGTCCTGAATCTGCACGCCAATGCGGCCGCGCTCGATTTGCCCATGTTCAATAAGCTGGTCCATGATTTTACGGGCCATATTGATGGGAATGGCGAAGCCAATGCCGACGTTGCCACCTGACGGGCCAATAATGGCTGTATTGATACCGACCAACTCGCCGCGCAGGTTGACCAGCGCGCCGCCCGAATTACCGGGGTTAATGGAGGCATCGGTCTGGATGAAATCCTCATAACTCTCGATTCCCAGGCCCGTGCGCCCGACGGCGCTGACTATGCCGGAGGTCACGGTCTGCCCGAGGCCGAAGGGGTTGCCGAGAGCAATGACGTAATCTCCGACGCGCAACGCCGTTGAATCTGCGTATTGCACTTCGGTCAGGTTATCGGGTTTGACCTTGAGCACAGCAATGTCGGTTTCGGGATCCGAGCCCACGACCTCGGCCGGCAGCCGTCGGCGGTCGGTCAAAGTAATGACGATCTCCTTGGCATTGGCGACGACGTGGGAGTTGGTGACGATATAGCCGCGCACCGCATCCACAATTACGCCCGAACCAACGCTTGCGGTTTCACGCTGCTGTTGCGGCACGTTGTCACCGAAAAAGCGCTTGAAGAAGGGGTCATTCAGCAGCGGGTTCTGCTCGACCGTAACCAGGCCCCGTGTGGCGATATTGACCACCGCCGGTGAGACCTGCTCGACCAGTGGCGCCAGTGTTGGCAACTCGTCGGTCGGAATGGTGCCGGCCTGGGCACTTTCGGTCAGCGCGTTCGTGCCGGGCATCAAGCCGGCTGCCGGTGCAAACAGCACGGCCAGCATGAACGCGGTGCCCAGGGTCAGAGTGCGGAGCATTTTTCCCTCCATTAGAGTATGTGCTGCATCATGTTTAGCCCAATCCGGAGGTGTGTGCCCCGAAATGGCCGATATCTCATCACGTATGCAATTCATTAGGGGTGCAATGTGGCCACAATCGGGCGCACCGAACCTTACCACCAAAAATCACATCACATTGTTCTGCCAAATGACTTGGCTCACGATTGCGTTCGGATCAACCCTTCTCACGCGGAACTCGCGTATTTGTCACTGAATGTTTGATGCGGCCGGTTATTGTAATTCAGCGGGAAAAGCGATGCGCTCGAAGCGATTGACCCAGATGCGCCAACAGTACCGGCACGAGAGGCTTGAGGATATCAGCATCGGTAAACAGTCGTGAGCGGCCTTCTGCGCGGCTCCGCCAGATCACCTTCGTGCCGGCGTCCTCTATCGCGAGTTCAAGAAAAAACCCGGTCTGGCGCACCGTTTTGCTGCCCCACAATGTATTGCCGCCTGAAAACAGACCGAGGTCCAGGCCGACGCCGAGGTCACCGCGGCCATGTTGACCGATGCTGCCATCGAGCAGCAAGCCGGGCCCGTCGTCCGACACATCCACCGGCACCGCGTGCCAGGCATAGCGCAGTGTGAATGCCGCGAGTGGGCTAATTTCCACATGCCGGAAACCGAGGGAGCGGGTGAGGGCGGCCTCTACTTCGAAGCTGTGTCGATCGGCATTGCGCGGCGCGAGGCGGAGCGCATCCACCACCACCGGCGCATCGTGTCGTTCCGGGGCCAGGGTGGCCGACGCGATACCCCAGAGTTCCGCACCGGGAGGGCTCGCTGACCGACTGCACGCACCGGTGCCCAGCCCGATGGTGAGCGCCAGCGCTAGCGCTACCACAAGCCCGAATGGGCGGGCGCGCAGCTGGGTTCTGTAATGGGTCGTGGCATCGTTCATGTTCAAAAGGTGGTGCTTGCGCGCCTCTAAGTCGAGGGTTCTGGCTGCGCCCGAGCGTGATAAGCTGGCGCACAGTTTAGTGATTCGTCATTGAATCAGCAGCGTTGTCTTGGGGGAGCCCATAATCACATGGCCCGTACCGCGCTATATACCCATGCCATCTGTGTCGAGCATGAGCCAGGCCAGGGCCATCCGGAATGTCCGGACCGGCTGCGTTCCATCAATCAGCACCTTGCAGTAGAGCGGTTTGATGCATTGGACCGGCACGAGGCGCCGATGAGCGATGCCACAGTGCTCAAGAATGTCCACAACGCCGAACTAGTCGATACCATTCTCGCTAACGTGCCAGCGCAAGGCTATGCCGCCATCGATGGCGACACGCTCATGTCGCCGGCCTCAGGCGAGGCGGCCCTGCGGGCGGTGGGTGGCATATGTGCCGCGGTAGATACGGTCATAGCGGGTGACGCGGACAATGCGTTTTGCGCCGTGCGGCCGCCCGGCCATCATGCCGAGCCAGATCGCGCCATGGGCTTTTGTCTCTTCAACAATGTTGTGCTGGGCGCAGACCATGCGCGCCGACAGCATGGCCTGACCCGTGTGGCGGTGGTTGATTTTGATGTTCATCATGGCAACGGCACGCAGGCCGCGTTTGAGGCCGATGGTGACCTCTTGTTTGCCTCGACCCATCAGTTTCCGCTCTATCCCGGCACTGGCGATGTGGGCGAGATCGGCGTCGGCAACATCTGGAACGCGCCGCTCCGCCCAATGGCCGGCTCCAACGAGTTCCGTGATGCCATGACCAATCGTATCCTGCCGGCGGTGCGCGCTCACAAGCCGGAGCTGATCATTATCTCAGCCGGCTTTGATGCCCACCGCGACGACCCGCTTGCCGCCCTCCAGCTGGTAGAGGCGGATTACAAATGGGTGACAACGGAAATCGCCAACATCGCCGCAGAGAGCTGCTCGGGCCGCCTGGTCTCCAGCCTCGAAGGTGGCTACAATATTGATGCTCTTGGCCGCAGTACCGCAGAGCATGTTGCCGCGCTGATGGCGGCTTGATGGTCATGCCGCTTGCCGCGCTTCCCTTCCGGCTTTTGGTTCATTAGACTCGGTCGCCATGAGCAAAACGGACAAAAAGCCCGACCCAAAGGGCATGAGCTTCGAGGAGGCACTGGCCGAACTTGAAGAAATTGTGGGTAAGCTGGAGGGCGGTGAGACCGACCTGGACGGCTCAATTGCGGCCTATGAGCGCGGCGTGGCGCTGAAGAAGCATTGTTCCGCCAAGCTGAAGGAAGCTGAGTTGCGAGTGGAAAAGATTGAGCTTGGCGCTGGCGGTAAGGTTGAGGGCACTCAGCCATTCGAGACGGAATGATCGTCGCAAGCGATCCGATTGCGAATACCAGATACACCGGAGGGAACAAGGATTGAGCCGTCTCAAACAGGCGCTGGAAACTTGCGCCGATGACGTAATCGACGCGCTGGCATCCTATGTGCCGCAAAGCACCGACGTTGATGCGAAACTCTATGAGGCCATGCGCTATTCGCTGATGGCCGGCGGCAAGCGGTTGCGGCCCTTTCTGGTGCTGACGTCGGCTGATCTCTTCGATGTGCCGCGTGAGCGCGCCATGCCGGTCGCAGCCGCCATCGAGATGGTACACACTTATTCGTTGATCCATGACGACCTGCCGGCCATGGATGATGACGACCTCAGGCGGGGCAAGCCGACCTGTCACAAGCAGTTTGACGAGGCCAGTGCCATTCTCGCCGGGGATGCGCTGCTCACGCAGGCCTTTGAAATCGTCGCCAGGGCCGATGCCCACCCCGACCCGGCGGTGCGCGCTGAGATTTGCTATGAATTGGCGGTGGCCGCCGGCGCGCCCGGCATGGTGGGCGGGCAGATGATGGACCTGGCGGCCGAGGCCGCAGCGGCTGCACCGTTTGATCTCGACACCGTCATTCGCTTGCAAAACCGCAAGACCGGCGCGCTCATTCGTTTTTCCTGCGAGGCGGGCGCCATTCTCGCTGGAATGGCCGGTGATGTGCGGGCGAGCCTGCAAAACTATGCGGAATCCATCGGTCTCGCCTTCCAGATAGCTGATGACCTGCTGGATCATGAGGGCGATGAGGCAGCCATGGGCAAGGCGGTGGGCAAGGATGCTGCCGCCGGCA
>JABJCZ010000093.1 GCA_018668475.1 Alphaproteobacteria bacterium
CTCGGCAATCCGCAGCTGGGTCAACCCCGCAGCTGCCACGACCTCACCCAGACCCCGCGGCAATGCGATGGGCTGAAACAGTGTGCCGAGATGGGCGTTGAGTGACGTCGAATATTCAGACATGCCAAGGGCGGCCGCGAATTCTGGCACCGCCGCCCGCGCAAAGCCGTCAAACGACGGATCAAGCAGGGCGGCCAAAATCTCGCGCACCCGGTCAGCCCGAAAATTAGCCATCAACAGCCCGTCGCCATCGGCCATGCCGGGATAGCCATCAACCCGATGCGGTTCAAAAAATTCATCCGTTGTGCCGGCGGCGTAACTCGCGGCAACGGCCGCATCAATGCCGTCTGCGCTGATGGTCGCATCGCTTTCGGCTGAGACGAGCAGACGCCACGCGCGAGCCACCCGGTCCCACCTATTGTCGCGATCCATCGCCCAGTATCGACCACACACGCTGGCAATGCGCACGCCAGACAACGGCGCGATGTCGTCCGCAAAAGCAGCCATACACGCCCGACCAGACACCGGGCCCATATCGCGGCCATCAAGAAACGCGTGTACCGCGACCGGGATCCCGGCTGCATTCAACGCATCGGCTAGAGCCACCATATGATCCTGATGCGAATGCACCCCGCCCGTCGAAAGCAGGCCCAACAGATGGCAGGTACCGCCACTGGATCTGAGCTTCGCAATAAAGCGAACAAGGGCATCGTTGTTGGCGAGCGAGCCGTCCTCAATCGCGGCATCAATGCGCGGCAGGTCCTGCAGGGCCACGCGGCCTGCGCCAATGTTCATGTGACCAACCTCGGAATTACCCATCTGCCCCTCGGGCAACCCAACCGCCGGACCGGCGGTCGCCAGCAGATTGTGCGGGCAGCGCGCCAATAACCCGTCCCAAACAGGTGTCGACGCCTGCGCAATAGCATTGTCCGCAGTGGGCTCACCTGCCCCCCAGCCATCTAGAACGCATAGCACGACAGGGCGTGGAACGGCGTGGCTATGAGAACGAGTTGCTTCAGTCGTCATTTGCGGAGCCTGCGCTGCACATCAATTGAATTGTCCTGAGTACCATGAATCCAAGCGAGTCGCCATTCAGGCACGATGATAGGGATGGCCCGAAAGGATGCTAGCCGCGCGCCACAATTGCTCCGCCAACATGGCGCGCACCAACATGTGCGGCCAGATCATCGGGCCAAATGACAGTACCTTTGTCGCGCTCTTCACGATTGCCGGCTCGAGCCCGTCTGCCCCACCAATAAAAAAAGCCGCATCGCGCACACCACTGTCGCGCCAATCCCCCAGCAAACGGGCAAATGCCTCGCTCGACAGGGTATCACCGCGTGGATCAAGCGCGATAACCCGCGCACCTTCGGGAACGGCAGCGGCCAGCTTCTTTCCTTCAGCTGCCTTTAGCCCCGCCGTAGCCTCTCGTGATTCGCGGATTTCCACCAAGCGCAGCGGCCAGGGCAATCGAGCCACATAGTTATCGAATAGAATCTGAGCCGGTTCACCCCGCCCGCGCCCGACCGCCGCAACAGTCAGCGCGAATCCACCCCCGCCGGCACTGCCACCACTACTGGAGGCGCCTGTTTTGCGACCGGCTCGCGCCATTCGCTAACTATCGAGAGTCGATTGAGATGCGGCGTCGGCATCGGACGGCAAATCCGCCGTCCACATTTTTTCGAGATTATAGAATTCACGCACTTCCGGGCGAAAAATATGGACGATGATATCGTTCGCATCGACCAACACCCAGTCACCGTTCCGCTCACCTTCAACGGCAATGTCGCGCACGCCCGCGGCTTTGAGCGCCTCACGCAAGCGACCAGCAAGAGCGCTCACCTGCCGGTGGGACCGGCCTGTGGCAACGATCATGTAGTCAGCGATGCTGGATTTTCCCGACAAGCTGATAGCAACGACATCTTCGGCCTTGGCATCCTCAAGCGTCTCTGTGGCGATCTTGCAGATGTCATCTGCGCTCGGAAGGCTCGACCCGGCGGCAGGCCGTATCGGCGTATCTATGACTCGTCTCCTTACTCGGTTTCACCCGCAGACCGCACCCGGCGAAGATCGGTTGCCGAGGCAGGATGCAACGGGCTGTGAAAAAAAATCCAGGCCGGTGGCGTCTGGCTGGCCAGTGTGGCCGCTAATCGCTCGGGGCACCGGGGGCGCCCGAACCGTTGAGCCGCCTTGCTGGCCTGCGCGAGCCGAGCATACGGCCAGCGGTCAAAGACCGCAACGGGAACCGCGTTGAAGATGGCCGGCCAATCATACCAATCGCCCATCTCAGGCAGCAAATCAGCCCCCATGAGCCACACGAAGCGGTCATGCGGTTGCGCGGCCCTAAGGCGCGCGATCGTTTGTGCCGAGCGCCGCGTGCCAAATCGTCGCTCGATATCGCTGACGATGATTTTCGGATGTCGGGCCATCTCACGAGCGCCGGCGAAGCGCGCCTCGAACGGCGCCATCCCGTCAGCCGGTTTCAGAGGGTTTTGTGGCGAGACCAGCCACCACACTTCATCCAGCTCAAGCCGGGCAAGTGCCACAAGACTAATGTGCCGATGGCCGTCGTGCGCCGGATTGAACGAGCCCCCGAGCAGCCCGATGCGCCGCCCCCGCCGCCGATGCGCAGAATGATACTGCGTAGGAACACGGGTCGGGAGGGGGCGCCCCGCCTTGCGCCTCATAGGGACAAGCTGTTTCAGGGACGCACCTGACCGGTACCACGAACCTTGTACTTGTAGGTCGTGAGTTGCTCCACGCCGACCGGCCCACGCGCATGCAGCTTGCCGGTGGAAATCCCGATCTCGGCGCCCATGCCAAACTGCCCACCATCGGCAAACTGCGTCGAGGTGTTATGCATGACGATACCGCTATCGACTTCTGCCATAAAGCGATCTGCCGCCGCATCGTCGGCCGTAATAACGCTCTCCGTATGGTGGGAGCCGTAGCGGTTGATGTGGTCTATCGCAGCATCCAGACCAGGCACGACACGCACCGAGATGATGGCCTCAAGGTATTCAGTCCCCCAATCCGCCTCTTCCGCCTGGCCGATCCGCGGATCAGCCGCCCGAGCTGCTGCATCGCCGCGCACTTCGCAGCCTGCGTCAATTAGCGGCGTGACGATGCCGGGCAAAGCGTCGACCACTGCCGCATCGATCAACAGGGTCTCGGTCGCGCCGCAAATACCGGTGCGCCGCATTTTGGCATTCAGCACGACATCGCGCGCCATATCAGGCGCTGCAGCCGCATGCACGTAGGTATGGCAAATGCCGTCGAGATGGGCGAGCACAGGAATACGGCTCTCGTTCATCAGCCGTTCAATCAACGAGCGGCCCCCACGCGGCACGACGAGATCAATATCGTCTTCCATCTTCACCAGCAGGCCTACGGCAGCGCGATCCGTCGTCGGCACAAGCTGGATGCAGCCCTGCGGCAGGCCCGCCGCCACCAAACCATCGTGCAGGCAGCCAACAATGGCGCGTGACGAATGAAAGCTCTCGGAGCCCCCGCGCAGGACCGCGACATTGCCGGACATCAGACACAGCGCCCCGGCATCGGCGGTCACATTGGGACGAGATTCATAAATGATGGCAATAACCCCGATGGGCACAGCCACCCGCTCGATGTGCAGCCCGTTGGGCCGATCGCGAACGTCCAGCACCCGACCGACCGGATCATCAAGAGTTGCAACTTCCTCGATACCGGCCGCCATGCCTTCTATACGTCCATCATCAAGCCTGAGCCGGTCCAGCATCGAGCCTGAGAGGCCGGACTCTTCGGCGGCCGCCATGTCCTTGCCATTGGCGTTGAGGATATCCGCCGCACGAGCGCGAATGGCGGCGGCAGCGGCGTTCAACGCTGCGCGCCGCACGTCAGCCGATGCGACAGCGAGAACCCGTGCCGCTTCGCGCGCTGCCGTGCCAAGCGCCGCCATGTCGGCTTCAAGGCTTTGAGCCTGAGTATGGTCGTCGGTAACTTGCGTCGCGCTCATACCGAACTTTCTCCAGACAACACCAGATCATCCCGGTGGATCATCTCGTCCCGGCCACGGTAGCCAAGAATCTGCTCAATTTCACCCGTCTTGTGGCCGATGATACGCGCGGCGTCATCTGCGGAATAGGCCACCAGTCCACGCCCGAGCTCCTGGCCGCCGGCATCACGCACGGCGACGGCATCGCCACGCTCGAAGCGCCCGTCCACACTGGTAACGCCGGCAGGCAGCAGGCTTTTACCCGAACCCAGCGCCCGCGCTGCGCCGGCATCAACAACCAGTGTGCCATGGGGCTGCAAGGCACTGGCTATCCATTGTTTGCGCGCTTTGTTGGGCGATGCACTGGCCATAAACCATGTCGCCCGTGCGCCCTCAAGCAGCCCCTGCAAGGGGTGTGCGCCCTGCCCGTTGGCGATGGCCATATTACAGCCGGACGCCGTGGACGCGCGCGCCGCCATCAATTTGGTCACCATGCCACCGGACGAATCTGAAGACCCGGCGGCACCGGCCATGGCCTCGATCTCGGGCGTAATATGCGCCACCGTGGGCACCCACTCCGCCGCGTCGTCCGAGCCGGGGTCAGCGGTATACAAGCCGTCAATATCCGACGACAGCAGCACCAGGGCGTCTGCCCCCATCATGGCGGCGACCCCGGCCGCCAGACGATCATTGTCGCCAAAGCGAATTTCCGCCGTGGCCACAGTGTCGTTTTCATTAATCACCGGAACGGCGTTCAGGCCGAGCAAGGCGGAGATCGTGTTGCGCGCGTTCAGATATCGCCGCCGGTCGTCCATGTCGCCAATTGTCAGCAACACTTGGGCAACGGTCACATCGTGCTCCGCCAGCGCTGCCTGATAAGCGTGCGCCAGCCGGATTTGCCCACAGGCCGCAGCCGCCTGACTTTCCTCCAGCCGGAGCACCGCATTGCTCAAACGCAGATGCCGGCGCCCGGCGGCAATCGCGCCAGAGGTCACGACAATAATTTCCGCGCCACGAGTCCGAAACGCGGCAACGTCGGCCGCCAGGCCCTGAAGCCAGTCGTGATGAACTTCACCGCTGGTCTGATCGACCAGCAGGGCGGAACCGATCTTGACGACAATGCGCCGTGCGGCGCTCAAGGGGTTCGAACTCGTGCTCATGGTCACGCCGTCATGGGGTCGTAGGGCTCGGGGGGAAGGTCCTCTTCCGCGGCCGGCGCGCGCACGGTCTCAACGGTGCGCCTCATATTGCGCAACAGGTCCTGAACACCGGCACCTGTCACGCTTGAAATCAACGCCGGCGCCCGGCCAACGGCAGCCGCGAGATCGTCGGCTTTTTCGATTTGTTCTTCGTCGCTCAGCGCATCAATCTTGGTCAGGCAGACGAGCTCGGGCTTCTCCGAGATACCATGGCCATACGCCAGCAACTCGCCACGAATGGTCCGGTAAGCCTCGCCCACACCGTCCTGCGTGCCATCAATCAGATGCACCAGCACCGCACAGCGCTCAACATGGCCAAGGAAACGATCCCCCAGGCCGATACCCTCATGCGCGCCTTCGATCAGACCCGGCAGGTCGGCCATGACGAACTCGTCGCCATCGACGGCGACCACGCCGAGCTGAGGGGCCAGAGTCGTAAAGGGGTAGTCCGCGATTTTGGGCCGCGCCCGGCTGACCGCCGAAATAAAGGTCGATTTTCCAGCATTGGGCAGGCCGACGAGGCCGGCATCTGCCAGCAGCTTGAGACGGAGTACAATAGTCCACGCCTCACCGGCCTCACCTGGGTCTGCCCGGCGCGGCGCCCGATTGGTCGAGGATTTGAAAAACGCATTGCCGTGGCCGCCCCGCCCGCCTTCTGCCAGCACGGCCTGTTCACCGGGCGCCGTGAGGTCAGCGATCAGGGTTTCGCCATCTTCTTCAAGAATTTGCGTGCCGACGGGGACAGCGATGATCATATCGTCGCCGTCAGCGCCGGTGCGATTGACACCCTCGCCACCACCGCCACGACGTGCCTTGAAATGCTGTTGGAAACGGAAATCGACGAGGGTGTTGAGGCCCGCCACGCATTCGGCAATCACCGAGCCGCCGTGGCCGCCATCACCGCCATCGGGGCCGCCAAGCGGCACATTGCGCTCACGCCGAAAGCTCAGGCAGCCGTTGCCGCCGGCTCCGCTTTCAATATTTACTTTTGCCAGATCGATAAACTGCATGGCGGCGCCTCCGCCGGGCCGCACTCGCGCGGGCCCCGCGCATCAACAAAAAAGGGGAGCGGCCTACCGCTCCCCCGATACTCGGTTCGCAGCAGGCGAACAGTGTTATGCAGTCGGCTCCACCGAAACAAATGTGCGGTCACCGGACTTCTTCTGGAATGCGACCCGACCTTCGGTCAGCGCAAACAGCGTGTGGTCCCGGCCAATGCCGACATTCTCGCCCGGGTGCCACTTAGTGCCCCGTTGGCGCGCAATGATGTTGCCCGCAAGAACGGCTTCGCCGCCATATTTTTTGATGCCCAGACGACGACCAGCGGAATCGCGACCGTTGCGTGAGCTACCACCTGCTTTTTTATGTGCCATGGTGCCTTATTCCTTGTCGCTGTCTTTGGTTGCCTTCTTGGCTGGCGCCTTCTTTGCAGCAGCCTTCTTCGCGGCAGGCTTGTCGGCAGCGGCAGCCTTCTTGGCCGGCGCCTTCTTTGCAGCGGCCTTTTTGGCAGGTGCGTCATCTGTCGCTTTGCCTGCGTCAGCAGCCGGCTTTGCGGCGGCCTTCTTCTTCGGAGACGCTTTCTCCCCGGCGGCCAGGATCTCTTCGATCCGCAAAATCGTTATGTTCTGCCGATGGCCCTGGGTGCGCCGGTAGTTCTTACGACGCTTCTTCTTGAAAACAATGATCTTGGTGTCGCGCTTGTGCTCAAGCACCGATGCGACCACGCGCGCGCCATCAACAACCGGCGTGCCGAGGGTGACGCTGTCGCCATCGCCCATTGCGAGCACATCGGTCAGCTCAATATTATTGCCGGCATCAACATCTGCCAGGCGTTCGATCTTGATGACGTCATCGGGCGACACCCGATACTGCTTACCGCCGGTTCTGATTACTGCGAACATGGGATCCGTCCAACTGTGGGAACCGCAGGGAAAGTGCCGGGTTCCATCCACACAAATACAAGAGGGGGGCCGACCAGTCAGCCCCCGCACAGGCGCGCACTATAGCGACCTTGCCGCCGCTGTCAACGCCGGCCACACCTGCTGGAAACGACTGAAAAAGCGGGCATTTTTATACCAGCAACGGACAATTGGGCGTTGTGACGCCTTGCCCGGCCCCGAGGCTTGCGTTAAACAGGGCCTGCCCGCGCTTGAGCCAGCACCGGATCAGTGCTGAATCAACGCTGTCGAGGTAAAATAGGGCTACCTCGGACCGGGCGACGAGTGGGTCCGGAGAGGTGGCAGAGTGGTTGAATGCGCTGGTTTCGAAAACCAGTGGGCGTGTAAGCGTCTCGGGAGTTCGAATCTCCCCCTCTCCGCCAACTGGTCTCGGCGTTTACCGCCTCCCCAAACGACCCTCTGAATACCTCAGAACCGCGCGCGAAAATTCTGGCGCGATCATCATAGCACCGCTTGCACCCCCACCTTAATTTCGCATGACCAAAAAGGAGTTGGTCATGGACATAAACATCAACGGTCGCATCGTGACGGTGCCTGAGAAGTTTCGGGACGTCACATTGCTGGAATTCATTCGTAGTTCGGTGGGGTTGAAGGGAACCAAATACGGCTGCGGCGCTGGGCTTTGCGGCGCATGCACCGTGCATATTGATGGCGCAGCCGTTCGGTCCTGCCAGACGGTCGCCGCCGACGCCGTCGGACGGCGCGTCACGACCATCGAAGGGTTGTCCAAAGTCGCGCCGGAGGCAGGGCTTCATCCCGTGCAAACGGCGTGGATCGAAGAAGCCGTGCCGCAATGCGGCTATTGCCAGCCCGGGCAGATCATGACGGCCGTCGCGCTCCTCGCGCACGACCCCAACCCCTCTGATGACACGATCCGGAATGAAATGAGCGGTAATCTGTGCCGTTGTGGCACCTACCCACGAATCCACCGCGCCATTGTTCGTGCCGCCCGGGAGCGAGGCAACCATGATGTCCGCCGATAGCCACAACAGGATCAGCCGCCGACGGTTCTTGATCCGAAGTGGGTGGCTGGCTGTGGGCGCGACGGTTGTAGCGTCCTGTAGCTCCTTTCGCTCGCTCCTTCCAGCCCTGCCGACATTCGACGACCCGGAACTCGAAGACAGCTTAACCTGGGTTCAAGTGCTGCCGACCGGGGGCATCCGATTTTTCTGTCCGCGGATGGAAATGGGCCAGGGAGCGTCGCTCGGGTTGAGCCAGGTCGTCGCGGAGGAGCTCAACGTCGACCAGTCTGAGATCGAATGTGTACTCCCGAATACCCAACAGACGCCGCCTTTCAAAATGACCGTCAGCAGCGAAAGTATCGCGGATTTCTTCGACCCCGTTTCCTATGGCGCGGCGCGTCTTCGAGAGGCATTGCGCACAGTAGCGGCTAAGAAAGCGGGAATACGCCCGGGCCAAATTCGCGATGGTCGTGGGGGTTTTGTCCTGCCGGATGGAAGCGCACTTAGGTACGGCGCGTTGGTCCCGTCCGAGCCATTGGTCATATCGGACCCGGCAGTGTCAGAAGCCGAAAAAAACCCGCCGCGCTACGCCTTGCAGCGCCAAGGCGCATACAAGGCCATCGGCCACAAGTGGAAACATACCGAGCTGGAAAAAATCGTGACCGGTCAGACCGTTTTTAGCCAGGATGTCGCACTCCCTGCCATGCTACATGGTCAGGTAATTCGCCCGCCTTCCTTTGGCGCTATACTGCTAGACGCCGATGGGCGGGTGGCCCAGGCGATGTCAGGCGTCGTCGCCGTGGTTGTCGACAAGAAGAGTAATTTTGTCGGTGTTGTGGCGGATAATCCGTTTGTCCTGCCTGGCGCAATCGAGGCAATCTCCGCCAAGTGGCATGTTGCTGACGATATAGACCAGAACAGCCTGGACGAAATTCTCGACGTGGAGGACCTTCGGGCGCGCGATGATTTCGAACACAAGCTTGCATCGTCAGGCGATATCGACATTGGGCGGCAGCGTGCGCGGCATCGCGTTTCGGCCCGTTACGACACGCCATTCCTGGCGCACGCGGCGATGGAGCCTCGGGCCGCCGTAGCCTCGGTGGGTGGGAACCGGGTGGAAATCTGGTGCGGTAGTCAGGATCCCTTCTTTGTTCAGCGACGGGTCGCGGAGATCGTCGGCAGGGCGGAAGATGAAGTCGTTGTGTACTCTCATCGGATGGGCGGGGCGTTTGGCGGCCGCATCCGGTGCCAGGCGTCGGAGGAGGCCGCCATCCTCTCTGCTGCCGTCGATCGACCGGTTCGGGTTAGTTGGGACCGGGAAGCTGAGTTCCAGAATAACTACTTCCAACCCGTCTACTCGCACTTCATTGATGCTGGCGTTACACCAACCGGCGCGATCAGCCATTGGGACCACGATTTCGTCTCCTCGCCTATCTTGACCGGCTCAGTACCGAAGAGCATCTCCTGGGCGGTGGACATGTTCACGGCCGATGAGGGAACGGCGCGTGGCGGCATGCCCCCTTATCGGGTGGCGGATCGGCGTGTTCGCTACTCCGACGTTCGTACCGAGGTTCCCGTCGGAGCGTGGCGTGGCCTCGGCGCGGCACCTAATTCTTTCGCCATCGAGAGTGTCATGGATGAACTCGCGGCCTCGGCCGGGATCGACCCTCTGGAATTCCGATTACAAAACCTGTCGCCGACACAAGAAAGGCTGGCTGGCGTTTTACGCCGGGTCGCCAAGCTCTCCGGATGGGGTCGAGTAATGCCACAGGGCGCTGGCCGGGGCTTAGCTTGTGCGGTTTACAAGGGCGAAACGGCGGTCGCAATCGTGGTCGAGATCGAGGTAGACCGCGCAACCGGAGAAGTGCGCGCGACCAAAGTATGGTGCGCGCAAGATTGCGGGCTTGTGGTAAACCCAAACCAGGTCGAGGCTCAGATCGCCGGAAACATCGTCTGGGGGTGCGGCATGGCACTGAAGGAGCAAATCACGATCGCGGCGGGAAGCGTCGAAGAACGTAACTTCGATGGCTATGAGATTCTTCGCCACCATGAAACACCGGAGATCAACGTGGCGCTTGTCGCCCCGCCCGATACACCGCCGGTTGGGGCGGGTGAAGCGGCGATCGCGCCTGTTGCCGCGGCGATCGCCAACGCGGTGTTCGACGCCACTGGCCACCGCGCACGGCGCTTGCCAATCTGCGGCGCCAGAGTGATACCCTAGGCCAAGGCCCATCGTGTTGCGGCACGGTCATAGGGCTTGGAATTGAGCGGCGACCAACGGAGGAGTTGCCAATTCGCGAATTCGCCAAAGCAAGCATGGTCGATCTTGTCGTCGGCCATCTCAAACGAAATCATCTCGGTTCAATCCTACCGGAAATCGACTCGGTCGACGCTGTTCGAAATGCACGGGTCGCAACGGGTCTCAAGGCCGACATTTTGGACCTTGTCTGGCGCCATGCCGGCCCGGAAACGCTGCTGTCAATTGGGCAGAGTATTCGGGAGGTTGAATACGACCCGATATGGCACGCCGCGGTCCGTTCGGCGGACCCGGCGTTGCTATTTGACAAGTGGCAAAGGTTTGAGGTTTTTGGCCATTCGCAGAACCGAGTGGAAATAGAGCAGATCGACGAGAAGCAAGCGGCCTTTCGGCGATACACGGTGGATGGCGGAACGCCAGCCGCACCGGAGAACTTGCTTATATGCGGCCTAATTATCGCGCTCCTGGAGGAAATCGGCTGCCTGGGCCTGCGTTGCGAGATGCCCCTTGATAATGGCGCTAAACATTGTATCCGCCAGGACGGTCGCTTCGCTTTGCCGCATGACCCAGGCAGGCTGGCAACGACTAGCTGGACGATTGGATGGCGGAGCCAATCACTGCACCTAACAAAGGCGGCATCTGCAACCGAACTTCCGGATATCGCTTTTTCGCCGTCATGCGCTATGAGCAACCGGGTCTTGGTCGGGTCCGTGCTCCGGGCTTTGTCTCTTGATGTCGCACGACAATGGAAGATCGACGAGCTGGCGCGCCAAGCCGGTCTATCAGCGCGGTCGTTGCAACGCCGATTGCGTGAATCCAGCCAGAGCTTCTCTCGCCTTGTTCGGCTGGTTCGGGTCCATGAGGCCTGCCGTCTGCTTACCAACACCAGTGCGCCGATCACGGCAATTAGATTTTGCGCCGGATTCTCGGATAGCGCTCATTTCAGTCGTGACTTTCGAGCGACCATTGGCATGACCCCAACTGAGTATCGCAAGGTTTACAATCTCCCGGCGAACAGCGTTCCCCATTAGTCAACGCTGTCCCGATGGGCGCGGGCCTAGTGGTCGAAGTCAGGGTTTGGCAAAATAGCCGGTGTCGACCATGTATTGGAACATGTCTTCCATGGTCTCTTTCAATGGGCGGTAGGTCACACCCAGCTCGCGTTTGCCTTTCGAATTGTCGGCCTTCCACGGCACGTTGACCGACCCCGCCACAAAGCGGCGCTCCATCCCCATCATCGGCGCCAGCAACCACACCAGCCATTTTGGCGCGGCTTTTTTGGGCAATGGCAAGGTGGCGCCGAAGCGGTCCTGAAGCAGGAGCAGCGTGTCCAGCAGATTGTCTTCGTGACCTACAATGATGTTCCGCCCGTTCGCATTCGGCAGGAAGCCCGCAGCCAGGTGGGCCTGCGCGAGATCGCGCACGTCAACCACACCCCAGCCAAATCGAGGCGCGCCGCGTTTCATTGTGCCGTCGGCGGCCTGGCGCATCATGTTGAAGCTTTCCGAGGTCGCTTTGCCACCAATCGCCGGGCCCAACACCATTGCCGGGTTCACGGTGACCAGTGTCCACCGACCTTGCGCCTCCGCGATTTCCCAGGCGGCGCGTTCGGCGACCGTCTTGGAATAGAAATAGGGCTGATACTCAAGTGAGGCCGTGGTGTTCCAGACGCTTTCATCCAGCCGCCCGCCGGGGGCCCTTTGCGTGTCGATGGCATCCGTATAGATCGCCGCGCAGGACGAGGTGACCACCACGCGCTTCACGCTGTCGGTGCGGTTGGCGGCCTCCAACACATTGCGGGTACCGTCCAGCGCAGGGTCGATCAATTCCTTCTGCGCGTCTTTCACGTCGACCGTGAAGGGGGACGCGGTGTGAAACACCACGGCGCAGCCCTGCATGGCCTCAGCGTAGGAGCCTTCCTGCATCAGGTCGGCCGCAAAATACTTGATCTCACCGGGCGAGGCCTCGGCGATGGCATTGAGGTGTTTCAGCTTGTCGGCGTTCGACGGGTCGCGGACCGGCGCGTGCACGGTCGCCCCGGCCTCGAGCAGGCCCTTGACGACCCAACCGGCGACATACCCCGTCGCGCCGGTGACCAAAACGGGGGCAGAGGTGTCGATGGAAAAACTGGTACTGTCGGCCATGTTGATGTTCCTTGTCTGCGATTTACGAGGCGCCTGCTTAACAACCGGGAACGCGCACTCTATACAGAAGTAGCGTCAAGCTTAACCGCGCCGTTGCTGTCGCCAATTGGCGTCCGCGTTGGTCCGGGCAAATTCACGCCCGCCGCAGCAATGGGACCCGCTTGGCGCTGGCACAACAGCCTGGCATGGGTTTGAATGGTTGAGGCGGGATACGAGCCCGAATCCAACGGCTTTCAACCAACAGGCAAGCGAGGCGCAGGGTGTCAGATAATTCACGCGACGATTATGTGAAGCTGGTCGAAGTGGACTACTTCGGCAATGTCACGAAGAACAATATCCCGGCAATTCTGGAATGTTTTACGTCGGACGCTCATGTGACCATCTACCACGGGGACGCCGTGGCCCGGCGCTTTGCCGGCAAGCCTGAGGCCGGAGAAAGCCCGCTCAGAGATTTTTTCGACCACCTGCTGGCCAACTACAACGCCGGCTTTACCAACTTTCACCATTACGTCGATCCGGCTGAGCAACGTTGTGCCGCGCATTTTGATGTGACGCTCGAGCCTAAGGCTGGCTCAGCCTACCTTTCGGCCGGCACCCGGCACCTGAAAAACTGCAACTTCTTCAAGTGCGAGGATGGCAAAATCCACGACATGGTCCTCTACTACGCGCACCCCGGCGCCGACCCGACCGGCCCGACCGGATACCCCAAAGCCAGTTGACCTTGCCGGTACAGAGGACGGGCGCCCGGCGGCCTAAGCAGGTGCGCGGCGCCCGTTACCCCGCAAAGGTGTGATCCAGACTTTAAGCGTCAGTCAGATCGAAGTAGCGGATGCTTGGCGGCTCTGCCAGGGATTCGCCGAGCTGGGCGAACACGCCAGTCTCCACACGCCACGCAAGATAGGTTTCGTAGTGGGCCTTGCTCTCGAAATGCTCGACGAGGACGAACACATCCGGGTCATCCTGGTCGCGATAGGTGTTGAGGCTGATACAGCCGTCATAACTTCGGGTGTCCGGCAATACGGTCTTCATTGAGGCCTGTAGTTCGTCGCCGGTTCCCGGCTTTGCTTTGACTTCAAGAATAATGGTGACGGCCATTGGTGCTTCCCCTGTTTTTTTGAATTCAGCCGCCGTGCATGCGCCAGCGGCCCTTGTAAGGCAATACGGTAAACCTGATAGACGCCCTTGGTCCAGCCCAGTCAGGCGCCGGCATCTTCCAGAATCATGTCCGAGGCTTTCTCCGCGATCATAATGACCGGTGCGTTGGTGTTGGCACTGGTGACGGTGGGCATCACGGACGCGTCGACAACGCGCAAACCCGGCACCCCGATGACGCGCAAGCGCTGATCAACGACAGCGGCGGGGTCGTCTGCTCGGCCCATCTTGCAGGTGCCGACAGGATGATAGGTCGGCAGGGCATTGCCTCGGATAAAGCCTTCCATGTCCGCATCGCTGTTCATATCGACATCTGATTTTGGCAGCGCGAGCCCCTCGAAATATGGTTTGAACGCTGGTGCCTCGACAATGTTCTTTACAATGCGGCAGCCGGCAATCATCCGATCCAGATCATCGCGCTCGCCCAGCAGGCGGGAATTGATGATCGGCGGTGCTGACGGGTCCGCCGAGCGCAGGCGGATATCGCTGCGGCTTTGGGGGCGGCAGACGTTGACCGGAATGGTCACGGCCGGACGTGCCATCATGCCGAGGCCTTCGGCAGTCAGCTCGTAGCCCGCCGGGGTGAAATGCAGCTGGACATCGGGGCGCTGCTCTTCCTCGGGCCGGGTGCGCACGAAGGCCACCGCGTGGGAGATGGAATTTGCCGCCGGCCCCTTGCCGCGCAACAACCAGGTCGTCAAATGTTTGGCGTAGTGCCACGGCGTGACCTGGCGGTTGTAGGTCGAGATGTTCACCTGCGCTGTTACCCAGACGACCGGATGCTCCTGCAGGTTCTGCCCGACCCCAGCGCTATCGTGAACGACCGTGATATCGTGCTCGCGCAAATGCGTCGCAGGCCCGATGCCCGAACGCATCAGGACAACCGGTGACGCCAGCGCCCCGCAGGACACGATGACCTCGCGCCCCGCGCGCTCCTCCCGCGGGTTGCCGTTGTGGGTGAAGCGAACACCGACGGCGCGGCCATCCTCCACCATCACCTGATCCGTTGCCGCACCGGTGAGCACCGTCAGGTTGGGCCGGCTGCGGGCCGGTTTCAGATAGCTTTGGGCAGTACTGTTGCGCCGGCCAAAGCGGATCGTCCCCTGGTTGGGGCCAACGCCCTCCTGTCGGGCGCCGTTATGATCCGGGTTAAAGGGAATACCGGCCTGCTGTGCAGCCTCAACAAAAACGCTCACCAGCGGATGTGGCGACGGCGTATCCGTGACAACGAGCGGGCCACTGTCGCCGTGATACTCACTGGGGCCAAGCGGGTTGGTCTCCATGCGCCGGAAAAAGGGCAGCACATCGCGATAGCTCCAGTCTGCCACATTGCCAAGCATTTTGGCCCAGTCGTCATAGTCCTCATGCTGGCCGCGCAGATAGATCATGCCATTGATCGAGCTACTGCCACCGAGCACCTTGCCGCCCGGCCACATATCGACCCGCCCGTCCAGCGTCGGGTCCGGCTCGGACATATATTGCCAATTGAACTTCGGATTGAGGATCGCCTTGATCTCACCGGCGGGAATGCGGATTTGCGGTGAGTTATCCTCGCCGCCGGCCTCAAGCAACAACACCTTGTTGGCCGAGTTAGCCGACAGACGATTGGCCAGAACGCAGCCGGCCGAACCTGCCCCGATAATAATGTAATCCCACGCCATACTTTCCGCCTCCAACAGCCGCCGGTACGCGACCGACCAATCCGCTCAGGTGCTATTCACCAACCGGGCTCCATAATATTTCGACCGCCCCATTCTCGTAGGCCATGCCATCGGCATAGCACACAAGCTCCATCTGCAAACCCCAGGGGGCGAGAAAATAAACCCACGTGAGGCCCGCACTCGGGCCATCCGTCATTGTCGTGGGCTCACCCTGGATTTCAACATCATGCGCCCGTAAATACGCGACCGCCGCCGGGATATCAGTGACGTAAAACGCCAGATGGTGGCCCCCGACATCGCTATTGGCCGGCGGCACCGCAGCGGACCCATCAAGGGCATATTCAAACAATTCAAACGACGGGCCATTGCGGCACTTCAACATCCGCAATCGATTGACGACGGCGCGCGGATGAACATTGAGATGCACCTTCATCCAGTCATCATCTGCGGCAAAAGGGCCAGTCTCAAACACGACGACACAACCGATTACATTGACGAAAAAATCAGTCGCCGCATCGATATCCGGCACCGTAATGCCAATGTGGTCAGTTCCGGCGAGGCCGGGTATTCCCGTGGCCATAGCTGCCTTCCTTCTGCTGGTTTATCGTTGTCAGCCGCGCCCGCCGATCATCGTCATCAAGCGAATCTGCGGCTCAACCGCAAACAGCTCATCGGCGCGGGCCGCAAATTCCGCCAGATGCGGCAAGTCCATATGCTTGTCCCACTCGCCGCGTTCGGTCCGGTTTTCATAGAACGTAAATTCGGTCGGGTTGTCGTCATCCTGATGCAGCAGGTAGTCAACGCACCCCGGCTCGGCCTGGGTCGGGCCGATCAAACCAAGTAAAAATTCCTTGGTCGCGTCGATCTTGTTTTCGCGGGCAACGAGGTGGGCAATGACCGTTAGTTGCTGGCTCATGGGGTCCGCCTTTCAGGTGCGAAATTCAGGTGAAACGGGTGCTGAGACCGCGCCGGAAAGCGCGGCAGTGCGTTGCGCCA
This sequence comes from Alphaproteobacteria bacterium, assembly GCA_018668475.1. Lineage (GTDB taxonomy): Bacteria > Pseudomonadota > Alphaproteobacteria > UBA828 > UBA828 > JABJCZ01. The sequence continues at coordinate 16,303 of JABJCZ010000093.1, forward strand.
ATCGCTCGATCAGCGCAAAAGCGTCGTCGATATACGCCTTGTCGAGATTGCGGGTGATGAAAATGATCCGTGTGCGGCGGTCATCGCTAGGCCAGGCCTCGAGAAATTCGAGAGACTGGAAAATCATTTGCGCGCCCTGAATAAGTGCCGGATGCGCCGGACGCTCCGCGACATTGACAACCCCTTTGACGCGCAACAGATCGGGCCCGGCTTCGCGGCATATAGCTTCGAAAAACAGCCGAAGCGTATCCAGCGGAATGGGCTCGTCACGCACAAAGCAGAATGACGTAATCAACGGATCATGGTGGTGGTCGGTTGACGGCGCTGCATCGGCTTGCGGGCTATGCTGAACCCCGGCATAAACTTGGCGAATGCTCGCGCGCTCGGCCTCATTGGGCGCCGCCGGTCGCGGCACCGTCAGAATACCCTCAGCCGCGTCATCATACTCCTCGGTCTTTAGCCAGCGCTGCAAATTCAGTTGCTTTGTCTCCGGGTCAATCGCCCCGCTCTGGAACAATTCAGCCGGTGCGATACGGGTCCGAGCCTTATCGATAATTTCTGCCGCCGGATTGATCTGCCGGAGCCGCGCCATGATGGGCGCTACACCCTCCGGTGCGCGCACCAGATCACCTTTGGTGAGGATAATCCGGTCCGCCACGGCAACCTGCTTGACGCTCTCGGCAAAGCGGTCCAGCGAGGTCGCCCCATTGACAGCATCAACCGTGGTCACGATGCCATCTAGCGCATAGATTTCGCTGACCAGCGGGTTGGTGAGGATGATTTGCATGACCGGCACAGGGTCGGCAATGCCAGTGGTCTCAATGATCACACGATCAAACTTCGGCACGGTGCCGGAGCGGCGCAACAGGTGCAGGTCGCGAAACGTGTCAATCAGATCGCTTTTAACGGTGCAGCAAAGGCAGCCATTGGCCAGCTGGACGATCGCCTCATCACTGCGCTCGACCAGATCATAATCAAGGCCAATTTCGCCGAACTCGTTGACGATGACGGCAGCATCGGACATCTGCGGATCATCAAGAATTCGGTTCAGCAGCGTGGTTTTGCCGCTGCCAAGAAACCCGGTGATGATGGTGACAAGTATTCGCGACATTGTGGGCCCGTCTCCCAATCAGGTGGCTGCGCGCTCAGGTAACTTCGCAGCCCGGCAAACCGCACGAGATTAGGTGGTCGGACGGATAATTGGTGATGATATCGCAGCCATCCTTGGTGACCACAACCTCCTCTTCAATCCGCGCCGCGCCCGAGCCGTCATCCGCGCCCTTCCAACATTCGACCGCAAATACCATGCCTTCTTTCAGTACGGTATTCTGCCCCATGTAGCGGCGGGAAATGATTGGCCGCTCCCACAAGCTGAGCCCGATGCCGTGGCCGAACTGAAGCAGGAAGGCTTCGTCCTCGTTGCGATAGCCGAACTCTTCAGCCTTGGGCCAGACGCTCGCGATATCATCAACAGTCACGCCGGGCTTGATTGCATCAATTGCCGCGCTCACCCATTGGGAGCACTTCTCATACGCCTCGATCTGCGCAGCGTTGGGCAAACCACAGATAAAGGTGCGGTAGTAGCAGGTGTGGTAGCCGTTGAACGAATGCATGATGTCGAGAAAGATCATGTCGCCCGGCTGAATAATCCGATCAGAAAACGTGTGGGAATGCGGTGCGCCGCGCGGCCCGGCAACTGAATTTACACATTCCACGCGCTCGGAGCCCATTGCGTAGAGGCGCTCGTTTGCGATGGCAACCAGGTCACTCTCCCGCGCACCTGGCCTGATCGCCTTGGTGATATCAACATAGACCCCGTCAACCATGCCGGCAGCGACCTTCAATAGCTCAATTTCTTCCGGCGTCTTAATTTCACGCGCATTCAGCATCGCCTGCTGACCATCGACAACCTGAACACCCTCGGCCTCGAGCGCCCGCAGCATGGGCAGCTCCATTACGTCGATCCCGATGGGACGGTTTTCTATACCGAGCTCCACCAGTTTTTCCTTCACTTGTTTGGCGAAGACATCCTGAATGCCGTGAACCGGCGGTAGGGCGCCCTGCAATGTACTGACCGGCGCGCCAATATTGTCCCCTAACCACGGGTTATTTTTGCGCTTGGCTGGCGGCGCCGGATCCCAGAGGAAAGGTGCACCTTCGGCCGGACAGAGCACGTAGCGGTCAAATTTATCGCGCGCCCACTCGCCAATATGTGTGCCAGTGA
>JABJCZ010000094.1 GCA_018668475.1 Alphaproteobacteria bacterium
GACTGGACCCGCCCAGCGGAGCGCGCGCCCGGCAGTTTGCGCCACAGCACGGGCGACAGGGTAAAGCCAACGAGGTAATCCATCGCCCGGCGTGCCTTGTAGGCATCGACCAGGTCGATATCCAGGTCGCGCGGATGGGCCAGCGCATCGAGGATTGCGCTTTTAGTGATTTCGCTGAACACGATGCGTTTGACCTCCACACCGTTCAACATGCCGCGCTGCTGTAGTTCGTCCAACACGTGCCATGAAATGGCTTCGCCTTCGCGATCCGGATCAGTGGCGAGGTACAGGTGGTCGGCGCCTTTGACGGCCTTGCCGATTTCCCGCAGGTGCTTTTCGGCACCGTCCGATACTTCCCAGTCCATCTCGAAAGCGGCATCCGGGCGCACGGCACCCTCGCCGGCACGCAGGTCCCGAACGTGGCCAACTGAAGCGATGACGCGATAGTTCGCGCCGAGGTATTTATTGATAGTCGACGCTTTCGCGGGCGACTCGACGATTACGACATCCATAGCCAGACAATGCGCTTGGTTCGGTTACGGAACCATTAAGTGGTTGAAGAGATTAGGGAAACCTGGTTGCCCGGCAGGCGCTCGAGGCTTCCCGCCAGCTCAAGTTCCAACAAAATGGTTGCAACGCTTCCGGGTGTCAACTGGCTCTCGCGGATCAGATCATCAATTGCCACCGCTTGTGGGCCCAGCAGTTCGCGCAGGGTGGTGCGCGCCAAATCATCGGGCGCGGCGTCTCCTTCAGCCTCATTTAGTGCGCTGAAAGTCGAGCGGTCATGGCGGCGCGCGACCTGAAATTCCCGGGCGGGCTCGATGGCGCCAATCACGTCGCTGGCCTGCTGGACGAGCGTTGCGCCATCGCGAATAAGGCCGTTGGTTCCACGCGCGCGGGGGTCTAGCGGGGAGCCGGGCACGGCAAAGATATCGCGCCCCTGATCGAGAGCGTAGCGCGCCGTGATGAGCGAGCCCGACTTTGGCGAAGCCTCGACGACGACCACGCCAAGGCTGAGCCCGGCGATGATGCGGTTCCGCCGTGGGAAGTGCCGGGCCTGAGGCTGAGTGCCCATTGAAACTTCCGAAACAACGGCCCCTTCGGCGCAGATACGTTCGTACAAAGCGGCATTCTCGCGCGGATAGACGACATCCACCCCGCCACCCAGCACAGCCACTGTGCCGGTCTCGAGGCTGCCCGAGTGTGCCGCGGTATCAATGCCACGCGCCATGCCCGAGACAACCGTGAGGTTGGCCTCGCCCAGTTCGCGCCCTAGCTGACCTGCGAAGCGCCTGCCATTGGCGGAGGCATTTCGCGCGCCCACCATGGCAACACATGTGCGTTGAAAAAAGGCAACGTCACCTAATACAGCGAGGACCGGGGGCGGGTCGGCAAGGGCAGTGAGTGGTGCCGGATAAGCGGGCTCACCCCAGGCCACCAGTTGTCCGCCGATGGTTTCAAGCGCGCGCAGCTCCGCTTCGGCATCGCGCACGGAACAAACCTTGATACGGGATCGCCGGCCACCGCGCTTCGCCAGCTCAGGCAGGGCTTTGATGGCGTCGCCGGCAGCACTGAAATGGTCGAGTAATTCGAGAAAAGTGACCGGACCGATATGCTCGCTGCGTGCAAGTTGCAGCCGGTCGAGCCTCTCCTGGTCGGTCATGGGGGGTGTCTCAGGCATCGACCTAGGGTGGCCAAGGCATGATATGGCGTCAACCTTTAGCTGCGGCGATTTTTCGTTTGCCGATTCTCGGCTCGGCCCCGGTTAGCAGGCGGCGAATATTGGTGTGGTGCCGGGCGGCCACGATCAATGCCAGAACGATGCTGATCCAGAAAACCGGCCCCGGTGCCAGCAGCCAGGCAAATACAGGCGTAGTACAAATAGCGATAAGCGCTGCCAGCGACGAAAATCTGAAGACTGCAGCTGTGGTGAGCCATAACGCGCAGGCGATCAAACCCACCGGCCACCAAAGCGCCAGCAATACGCCGAGTGTCGTGGCGACCCCTTTGCCACCCCGAAACCTCAGCCAGACCGGAAACAGGTGTCCGAGCACGGCCGCGCCGGCGGCGTAGACCGCCATATCCAGACCAAACCGCCATGCAATGATAACGGCGGCAGCGCCCTTGCCGCCATCAAGGACGAGCGTAAGCGCGGCGGCGGCCTTGTTGCCGCTGCGCAGGACGTTGGTGGCGCCGATATTGCCGGAGCCCACCTTGCGCGGGTCGGCGAGGCCAAACAGCCGTGAAACGATAATACCAAACGGGATGGCGCCAATGAGGTAGGCGATGGCGGCGCCTGCCAGAAATGGCCATAGGTGATCGAAGCCGCCCATCGGGTCGGGCATGGCGGGCTACCCTGCGGGGGCTGCGCCGGAGGCGCTGTAAACGGTCCGCCCGTCCACCACGGTTCGGTGCGCGCGCCCTGTCATGGTGCGTCCCTCAAACGGCGTGTTTTTCGATTTGCTCTGCAACTTGTCGGGATCGACCACCCAGGTTTCGTCCACGTCGAAAATAACGAGGTCCGCCGGCTGGCCTTTGGCGAGGCGCCCACCCGGCAGCTTCAGCAGGTCAGCCGGAGATGATGTCACCCGAGATAGCGCGCTCAGTAAGGGCATGTCTCCGTTGCGTGCCAGCTCGAGGGTCAGGGGCAA
>JABJCZ010000095.1 GCA_018668475.1 Alphaproteobacteria bacterium
AACACAGGGCGTGTATCGATTCGATGAAGGGTGTGCCCGGGTGCACAGTTTTGCGCTGCGAGACGCCAGGCGATACGACTGTTGTTACAGGCGGTATTCACGAAGATATCTTGCTCAACCGGGTTCTGTTGCGCATGCGTGCTCAGCCAGCGCCGGGCAAGTTGCTGGTCATTTGCACGAAGGTCGAAAAAGAGTGGCGCATCGGTCGGGCATCCGGCGTTCGCGGTGTGCCGCCTGAGTTCGCTACGGATAAGGTCTATGACAATGAGCAGGACCCGCAGCACGACATCTTCCTGATGCGCCTGGATGAGTTTTCGGAGAGCGATGGATATCCGGAAGATTTCCATGAGGGCTGGAAGCGTCGGAATGACATGTGGGCCACGACCTGACGGTCGCAGCACTTACGATTCTATCAAGCAGAATATTCTCCGTTTCGGTGCCCAGAAGCGGCTGACCGCCGGGCACTTGAAACTGAATAGTATGGGGAAGGGAGACTTCGAATGTCGTTTATGAAATTGACCGGGTACGCCGACAGGTGGGGCGTACATCCGGGTGACACAATCAAGTTCTATATCAATTGTGACGGCCCAAAGGAATACAACGCGCAGCTCGTGAAAATGATTCACGGCGATACCAATCCGCGCGGTCCGGGCGTTATCGAGCATGACCTTGATGCGTCATTCAACGGTACCCAGGCGGGGCGCAAGCAGATCATTCACAGTGGTTCCTACGGCTTTGTCGAGGATAAGCCGCAGTTCCATGTCGACAGCTTTACGGTTCAATGCTGGGTCTGGCCGACAACGCCGAAAACCCATCCGAAATACTGGAAGCATGGCGCCCAGGGGCTTGTGACCAAGTGGCATGACAACAAGGGCTTTGGCCTGTTCGTCAACGAAGACGGCTGCGCTGAGCTGCGGATCAATGGCGAGAAGATCACGACCGGCGCTCCGCTGCGTGACCACGCCTGGCACTTCATCGCCGCGAGCTACGATGCCGCCACTGGTGAGGCGACCCTCTATCACGAGCCGCAGATCAACTATGCGCTGGACCCGGTCATCGAGCCTGTCACCGCCAAGGTGAGCGGCGGCGTGAAGCATGACAATAGCCCCGTGGTGCTTGCCGGTTATACTGGCTCCCACAGTGATGATCCGACGGCGCAGTCATCTGTGCCGGCCGGTATCGTTATTAATGGCCATTACAACGGCAAGCTCGATGACCCGCGGATTTGTAACCGCGCATTGAATCGAGCTGAAATTGAGACCATGAAACTCGGTGCGCAGCGTGGTCTGACCGAGCGTCGCAACGCTGGTCCGACCGATGAGCTGTCGGCTTGCATTGTCGCGGCCTGGGATTTCTCGGACGGTATCGACACGCTCTATGCCCGCGATCATGGGCCGTATGTGTTTGATGCGCAGATCATCAACTGCCCGACCCGTGCCATGACCGGCCATAACTTCTCCGGCCACAACTTTGACTGGAAGCACGCCGAGAAAGAATACGGCGCCATCCACTTCCATGATGACGACATTGACGACGCCCGCTGGGAAGTCAGCCTTGAGTGGTCGGTGCCGGCAGGCTTCGAGAGTGATTCATACTGTGTGCGTCTGACAACCAGCGACGGTGACGAGGATTACATTCCGTTCTGGGTGGTGCCACGGGTGGGCGAGGAGCAGGCCAAGATTGCGGTCATGATTCCGACGATTAGCTATATGGCCTACGCCAATGAACATCTTGCCAGCAACGCTGGCGGCGCCGAGCTGTTGGTTTATCGTGTGCCGATCATGCAGCAGCAGAACATGTTTCTGGCCGAACATCGGGAATACGGCGGGTCGATTTACGATACCCATACGGACGGTAGCGGTTTGTGCCTGTCGTCGCGTCTGCGCCCGATCCTCAGTGTCCGTCCTCAGTATGATCACTTCCTGACGCAGGCACCGTGGCAGTATCCGGCGGACTTGCACCTGATCTACTGGCTCAATCAGATGGGCTACAAATACGATGTGATTACCGATGAGGACGTGAGCTACGATGGTCTCGCCCGTCTCGAAAATTACAACGTGATCATTACGGGCTCCCATCCAGAGCACAACACGGGCCCGCAACTCGATGCGTTGCATGACTACACGCAGCGTGGCGGTCGCCTGATGTATATGGGTGCTGATGCTTGGTATTGGGTGCATTCCTTCCACCCGGGCTACGATGATATCGGCCGTGGGGTTATGACCGAGATGCGTCGTTGTGAGTCTGGCATTCGGACGTGGCGGGCCGATCCTGGTGAATATTATCATCAGGGCACCGGCGAGCTTGGTGGCATGTGGCGCTACCGTGGGCGTTACCTCCACTCGGTGGCCGGCACGGGAATGTCGTCAGAAGGCTTCGATATCTCCAGCTACTACTCGCGCACGCCTGAATCGAACGATCCGCGTGTTGACTGGGCCTTTGATGGCATCGAGTACGACGAGAAACTCGGTAACTTCGGTCTTGTCGGCGGCGGCGCTGCCGGCACTGAGCTCGATATCGTCGATACCATGCTGGGGTCGCCTCCGCATACGCTCGTTGTGGCCACATCGGCTGGCCGACACACCGAAGGCTATCTGCTTGTTATGGAAGACTTCGGCTTTAATCAGCAGGGCCTCGACGGCACGCAGCATCCGCGTGTTCGCTCCGACATCGCCTATCACGAAACACCCAATGGCGGTGCCTGCTTTGCTTTCAGTTCCATTGCGTTCTGTGGCTCGCTGCCATGGAACAACGGCGACAACAACATTTCACGCCTGGTGAAAAACGTTGTCGACCGGTTCGCGGCAGATGGTCCGCTTCCCGCACCGCCGGCGGATTCCGTCAAGCATCGCGGTCGGGCCGACTATGATCCGCCAATGAACAAGCAGCGCAAATAGCTGCGATAGCATTCAGATTGAGGATGTGGCACTTTTGGGTGTCACATCCTCTTTCTTTATGAGCCCCGTCAGCGGGTATCTGATTGAGGCTGAACCGCGCAGGGGCCGATTGGAAAATCGCGAGGGTTGATTGGGACAACAGGTGTAATCGATGGCTCTTCATCCGGAACTCGGATATTTCGACGAGGGTGCCGACCTCACGGACCCTTCTCTCTATGAGGGCGCGCGGGGCGAGTTCGGCCATGCGAGCATTCTCAATCCAGTTGCATTTCGTTCACGCATCTTTGCCGAGCTGGAAGATGAAAAAATATGGACGCGCCTGTGGTGCTGCATCGGCTCTGAGCAGCAAATTCCGGCCGTCGGCGACCTGCTTCCCTACACGTTGGGCAATCACGGTGTTCATGTTCAGCGAACCGAGACCGGCTATTCGGGCAGGTTTAACTTTGCCCAACACGGGGGTTGTCGCGCAGTGCCGGCGCAATGCCAGACCGGAACGAAAACACGCTGTTCCTACACATCTTGCGGCTACAGCCGGGACCGCGATGTGATCCGCATTGCCGACGTTGATGAAGATACGCCGGTGCTCCGGCACTTTGTTGGTGATATGCCGGAGCGCATGTTGCCGGTCAGTGTCGATACCTGGCAGGGTCGAGTTTTTGTGAACATAGACCAGAACGCTGCATCCCTGCAGGAGCAGCTGACCGGGCTGGACGGCGCCATCGGGGTAGATCTGGCGGCCTTCGAAGACCAAGCCGGTTTCTGGCAAAAACATGATGGTAACTGGAAAGTTTTGCTCGGCGCCCTCGCCCAGACCCTTGGCGATGAATTTGATGACGGTCGTGGCGATCCGATGGTGCAACCGGCGCCGACCACCATGACAGACGATATTGCGCCTGGATTTGTGGTTGCTCGGGAAACCGCTTCGGCAGGAGCTGACCCACGTACGTTGTGCTGGGTATTTCCGAACCTGATTCTCGATATTTCGGGGCCGTGGTTTGCGATGATCATTGTACAGCCGACCGGGCTGGACGAGTCCTTGGTACGCGTGAGAATTGCCGGCACGGCGGCTGTCGCGGGCGATGCATCTGCGATCGCCGCTCAGAAAATCAGATGGCAGGAGCGGCTGCAGCGTGCCAATGATTTGGCGGGGTGGCGGCAAAAGGAATTTTCCGAATGGGGTACTCCGCACAAACCCGAGACGTCAGTGGATGTACTGCCGACAGCAGAGGGTGGTGCGGCTTATTTATTTCAGCGTTATTTGATTGAGAGGTTGCTCGCCGAGCATGATTACGTCTGGAACGCGCCGCTCTATACAAGCGCGCGGCGCTAGAGCCTGAGAGCCAAACGGAATCAATGCGCGATGGTCTATAGCGTTCAACAGATAAAATACGATTTTCTGGCCTACATGAAAGAGTTTGGCGGAGACTTCGATGCCTATTTCGTCGGGCTTTCCGCTGATCCCAAGAAGACGTTGTTTGAAGACCACATGGTCGATAAAGACAGTGATCCATGGCTCTACAAGCAAACCCTGACATTTCAAGCGGCCCGAACAGTGCAGAAATATTTTCTGGATGTGCTGGCCACTGATGGTGAGCCTGTTTTGACGGGCGACGAGGATACAGATTGCGTCTATGTCTACAAAAAAAGTGACAAAACGACCCCGTAAGCGCCCTGCCAGTAAAGCGGCAGTAGATAATGCGGCGGCCCTGGAGGTCGGGCGCAAGGCTTATATGAAGGGCGATTTTGCGGCGGCTCGCGATGTTTGGATGCCGCTTGCCGATACTGGAGATGCCGAGGTGTTTGCGAGTGGTGCTTTTAGCAACCCCTCAAATTGGAAAAGTGGACCACTTGATGTAAGATGGGACGATAATAGAAAAGTTTGGGCTGCTGGTCTAGATAACAAAACTTACCTAGTGAAAATGACCAATACTTACAACCCATCCCATTTCTCTTATGAGGTACAAAGAAGCGATTCTCGCTCACAATATAGTCGTGATACACTCTCCGCTAAAGCTTTTAGTAAAGCTGCGCCAATTCATGATCCTGAATTTGAAGCATATACAGCCAATCTAAACAATGTGGGGGCTTTTGAAAGACTTGATTTTACTGGTTTAGAATTCCCTCATTACGAAGCGTTTATTATTAGAGAAACTAAAGATGAGGTG
>JABJCZ010000096.1 GCA_018668475.1 Alphaproteobacteria bacterium
GCTACCGGCCTGCGCTACACCCCGACACTTCAAAATCACAGACGTTCTAAGCCTTCCCGCCCACGGCGACAAGCGGCAAAATTAACGCTCCCTTCACCGACATGTGGCGACATGCAGGCAATGAATATTGAAACAGACACTGAAACTGCACTGAACGCTGCTGTACAGCATCTCCAAACCGGAAATCTTGGCGCGGCGGAAGCGACGTGCCGCAGTATTCTGGATCATACGCCAGAGCAATTCGCAGCGCTCAACCTATTGGGCGCCATCGCGATGCATTCCGGCGAACCGGACGCAGCACTCGAATTGTTTCAAAAGTCCACTGTCGCCAATCCGGCATTCTTCGACGCGCATCTGAACCTCGGCAATACGCTCCGAGCTGTGGGCGACCTGAACGGCGCCGGCGATGCATTTTTGTCCTGTCTATCGATACAGCCCGACGACGCGCTGCTTCACCTCAGCTTGGGAGCGGTGCAAATGGAACAAGGACTGGCTGAGGAAGCCGCGACTGCATTTCGCAAAGCCGTCGCACTGGCTCCGGACGATGCCGACGCCCACTGCAGTCTTGGGAACGCTCTCATGGTGAGCGGAGACCTGGTGCTCGCGGTCGAGAGCTTTCGCGCTGCGTTGGCGCGCGCCCCTCGACATGAAGAAGCACTCACCAACCTTGGGCTCACGCTGATAGAGCTGGGTCAGCTTGAGGAGGCAGCCGCGACATTACGGTCTGTCGTTACGCTGACCCCCGACGTCGCCGAGGCACACAACAATCTGGGAGTCGTGCTGAGGCGTCAGCGACACCTCGAGGATGCATTGGCGACTTTCCAAACCGCTCACCGCCTGCAACCGGACCTGATTGAAGCGCACAACAATATCGGCCAGACCCTTTTTGAGCTGGACGATGTTGATGGCGCGATTGCAACGTTTCGCGAGTCGCTGGCTACTCATCCAAACGATGTCGGAACACTCATCAACCTTGCGGGCATTGGCGAGCGCGCCAACCGTCTGGACGTTGCCCTCCCCGCCATTAAGCAAGGCCTAAAACTAGACCCCGACGAACCGGGTCTCCACCTGTTAGCCGCGCAGTGTGAGCGACGAGAAGGTGACCTGGACAGCGCCATTTCTCGACTTGAAAAACTCGATGTCCCGGGGCTCGGCGCACGGGTTGCGATTGATATCGAATATGAGCTCGGTCAATTACACGACCGCCAAAACGATGCCGTTGCGGCGTTCGAACATTTTTCAAAGGCAAACCAACTATCCGCGGACTTTCCGCTACACCAGGCAGTAGACAAGCATAAGTTTTCCACTCTGATCGAAAGTACATGCGCCCTGCTCACGCCGGAGTGGCGACAGTCCTGGCGCGAGGCGCCATCCGCGCCTGTTGCCCGACAGGCACCCGTCTTCATGCTCGGGTTCCCGCGATCAGGCACGACATTGACCCAGCAAATTCTGGCAAGCCACCCGGCACTGATAACATTGGACGAAAAGCCGACCATCGACGCGGTATTGGCGCGGGTTCCGGGATACCCGAACGCATTGGCGAACCTAGGCGCGGACAAGATCGCCAGCCTGAGAGAAACCTACTTTGATGCTGTCGCGACCTACATCGATGCCGACACTTCCTCCGGGCGGGTAATCGACAAGATGCCCCTGAACATCGCCTATGTTCCGTTGATCATGCGCTTGTTTCCAGAGGCCCAAATTATTCTGAACGTGCGCCATCCGATGGATGCCTGCCTCAGCTGTTTCATGCAGAATTTCATCATCAATTCCGCCATGGCAAACTTTTTTACCCTTGAAGATGCGGCCGCGCTCTACGCGAAAACCATGGGTTTATGGCAAACGTGTGTGCAGGTGCTTGAGCCGAACTATCACGTTGTCTGCTACGAACAACTGGTCGGCGACTTCGACACCGAGACCAGGAATCTACTGGATTTTGTCGGTGTCGATTGGGACCCGGCGGTTCACGACTATGCAGAGCACGCCAAAAATTCAGGCCGGATTTTTACCCCCAGCTATCAGCAGGTGACCGAGCCGATTTATGAGCGTGCGCGATATCGCTGGCAGCGTTATGCCGATGACCTGAAGCAGATCGAACCAATCCTCAAGCCATTTGCCGATCATTTCGGATACTGAAGTATCAGGCGGGCTTCATTGTCCGAATGCCGGATGCCTCACAATATCACCAGGTTGCAATCCCAATTTGGCCGCGAGGCCACCGACAATTTCCAAGACACCGCGCACATCTCGACCGGAAGAGATACGCGTATCGGTGAGCGGCACTGTGTTCTCCGCAATGCTCGTGATTTGCCCGTTATCGGCAATAAACAGCATGTCGAGCGAGATGTAGGTATTCCTCATCCACATGACGACGCGCTGCGATGGCTCGAAAGTAAAAAGCATGCCATGGGACGGCGCCATCTCCCGGCGATACATCAGGCCGGTGCCGCGTGCCTCCGGCGTGCGCGCAACTTCGACCTGGAATTGGTGGGCCGTCTTGTCGCTGACGACGATGAGCAATTCGGTCGGCGCGGCAATTTCTTCATCAGCCCACGAATTGTGGCCCGGCAAAAGCATGAAGCAGACCGCAATTACACATGCCCAGCGGGGCAAATTTCTAACGCCGGCCCTGTGACCGCCGCTCTTCGCCGCTGTAGTCGTCAAACCGGCGGTCCGTTGGATGTCTGGAGTCATCTGCTTTGCACTTCTCGAGAATGATATCGATCGCCACGCCGATATCATTCTTACCAATCGAGCGGGCCCGGTCAGCACAATAGTCCAAAAGATCCGTCATGCGCCGCATCGGCGGAATCTCGGATGCTTCCTCCGGCAATATTGCATCCACGCCGTAGCGTAGCTCTGCAACCGAGACTTTGGCGAGCTGGGCCAGTCGGAGCAACTGCTTGTCGGTCGGGGCATGTCGCCCAGTTTCCCATCGCGAAACCGCGCCCTGGCTGACGTCGAGCGCCATCGCCATGTCATCCTGAGTCATGCTCAGGCGCGCGCGAACCGCTCGGATACGATCGGCCAGTTGATCGGCCATAAGACTCTCCAAATGATTGATTTAGTGAGAAAAGGCGAGTTCCAGGCCCTTCAACGCGTCATCGATGGATGACAGCAGATGTAACTCGGGTACCGCTACAATTGAAGCATTCTTGGTCTCGGCAACAACATCATAGGACAGCACAGCACCAGACGGTTCGCGGTGAAGGTCCACCGCCCCGCCTTTGGAAGATTGGGATCTAGTAACCGGTCGAACAAAATCAGCAAGGTTCACGACCTTTGCACCGGTCCCGGTTCCGCTATTTTCAGGCTGACTGTTCATTGCATGCCCTTTTCACATCTCTCGAAGCGGAACAAATAGACTCCGTTCGCATCGATACGGTGGAAGATTATTAGCCATTCGAATAACTGTCAACCGCATTATTCGTCTAACGCATATTATTACTATTTGCTCCAGGTCAGAATATCTGCCCATATGCCCCTCACCTCTGGGGGAGCCACCTACAAAAGGCTGAGAGGTCGAATTTACCGACGACCCCTTGAACCTGAACCGGGTCATACCGGCGTAGGAAATGAGTTTGACCGACTTCCGAAATCAACCCGCCGCGTCACAAAATGTTTCCCTACACGGAGCGACACTTCGATACGGGTCAGCACTCCTGTTCGAAAACCTAACGCTCAACCTGCTGGCGGGTCAAACAACCTGTCTATTGGGGCCAAGCGGTGTCGGAAAATCGAGTCTCCTCAGACTAATCGCGGGTCTGGAACCCCTCACCGCCCCGACAATATTCACAGGGCCCGAGGATACACCCGGAAAAAACATAGCCTATATGGCGCAGCAGGACCTGCTGTTGCCGTGGCTTTCGGCATTAGAAAATGTGCTGCTGGGCAGCCGACTCCGTGGCGGTCCGGCCGACCGAATGAGGGCGCTGGGGTTGCTAGAGTCTGTCGGGTTGGCAGGTCATGAGACCGTTCGTCCCGCCAAATTATCAGGCGGTATGCGTCAGCGTGTCGCCCTGGCACGCACACTCATGGAAGACCGCCCCCTGGTCCTCATGGACGAGCCTTTTTCATCTCTCGATGCCATAACCCGGATGAACTTGCAGGACCTCGCCGCCGATCTGCTTCGCGACAAAACCGTTCTGGTTGTCACCCATGACCCCATGGAAGCGGTACGGATCGCAGACCGCATCCTCATCATGCAGGGCCAACCGGCTGAACTGCGGGAAGTGCCCGTCGCGCCAAATCCACCACCACGTGACCCCGCCAGTCGCGCCGTACTCGACGCCCAGGGTGATCTATTGCGGGAACTCGCGGCAATCGAGGTGCCGGGATGAGGTGGGTAAGAGGCATTGTCATTGTCGCTGCCCTTCTGCTCCTGTGGCAGATCATTGTGTGGATCACGGGGGCTCCGCATTTCATTTTGCCCGGCCCAGTGCGGGTCGCCGTCGCCTGGTGGGTGCACCACCCAGCCCTGTTTCATCATGCGAGCATTACGTTGCTCGAAATCGGTCTTGGGCTGTTCTTTGGTGTTCTGCTCGGGTGCCTCAGTGCGGTCGTCCTCGCCTATTCTCGTCCGGCGCGGCTGTGGCTCATGCCTGTACTAGTCGCCTCGCAGGCGGTTCCGGTGTTTGCCATCGCTCCTATTCTTGTGCTTTGGCTGGGCTACGGCATTGCGTCAAAGGTCGCCATGGCCACGTTGATCATTTACTTCCCCGTGGTCGCCAGCTTTTTCGACGGATTGCGCCGAACCGAGCCCAACTGGATCGACCTCGCGCGCACCATGCAAGCGAGCCCGTGGGCCATATTGCGACATATTCGAATTCCTGCAGCTTTGCCCTCACTGGCCTCCGGTATACGGGTTGCAGCGGCTGTAGCGCCCATCGGCGCCGTTGTCGGCGAATGGGTTGGCGCCAGTGCCGGTCTTGGCTACATGATGATGCATGCCAACGGGCGCATGCAGATCGACCTGATGTTTGCCGCGCTACTGACGCTGGCCGTCTTCGCCATCACTATCTACTTCCTTCTCGATGTGATTCTGCGCCACATGATTCCGTGGCAGCCGGACGCATTATCAAATGACTGAGAGACCTGAAACGATGACTATTCGCACCCTTGTTTCATCCGTGATCTGTGCGGCCCTCCTGCTGGTCGGCCTTGCAGCCGGCAATGACCTGACGAAGCAAGCTCAGGCTGGCGATAAAATGACGGTGCTGCTGGATTGGTTCGTCAACCCAGATCACGCGCCGCTTTTCGTGGCTCAGGGCAAAGGCTATTTCCGTGATGCAGGGCTTGAGGTCGAACTCATCGCGCCTGCCGACCCGAATGACCCCCCAAAACTCGTTGCCGCCAACCAGGCTGATCTCGCCATTTCCTATCAGCCTCAGCTGCACGTTCAGGTCGCTGAGGGCTTGCCACTGGTGAGAATTGGCACCCTCGTTGCCACACCGCTGAATACCCTGCTCACACTGGCGGATGGCCCGGTTCAGTCGATCGCCGACCTCAAGGGCCGCACGGTGGGTTATTCCGTTGGCGGCTTCGAGGATGCCTTGCTCCGCGCCATGCTTGAGCCTCATGGACTGACCCTGAACGACATCACGCTGGTAAACATAAACTTCTCTTTATCGCCGTCACTGCTCAGCGGCCAGGTGGACGCGGTTATTGGTGCCTACCGGAATTTCGAGCTCAACCAGCTGGCCATTGAGGGCTACGAAGGGCGCGCGTTCTACGTCGAAGAGGAAGGCGTGCCGAGTTATGACGAGCTGATCATCGTTGCCAACTCCCAAACCCTTGACCGCGACAAGGTGCGCCGGTTTCTGGATGCACTGGAGC
>JABJCZ010000097.1 GCA_018668475.1 Alphaproteobacteria bacterium
CTTTATCTGGCTCGCTTCGCAGAGCATTGCGCCGCATGGGCGGCGACGCGCGGTCGCGCTTGCCTCGCTGCGCTCGGAAGGAGGCAGCGAAGTGCACTTTGCGAACGCCTCACCGCTTTCCGCGATTAGCTGTAACGGCACGCGACTGCGTGCCCGCCGCTAGCGGTGAAGTTGTTCCGCGACGCGAAGCGGAGCGGAGCGAACTTGGCAAGAGCGAACCCAAAACCAACCAACCCTTACTTCCGCAGCACAACAATCCGGTTGGAGTTGGTGCCCCGGGCGTTGTTGGTCACACCCCAGATGTTTGAGGTTTTGGTGAACGACTGGGTGTTGATCATCACGGCTTCAAGAATGAATCCGGCGGCGATAGCCAATGGCACGACATGTTCTTCCAACCGCACCCGGCCGCCACGCACTTCGCCTACCTCAAACGCAACCACACCGCCGATTTTGGTAATGCGGAACAGTTCTTCCATCACCCCGCTCATCACCTTGGTCCAGACCGGCAGTGTGCTAGGTGTCGTCATCAAGTCAGCCACAGCACGATCATCAATGCCGTTAAACCAGCACCGCAGCCAGTTATCGTCGGCATAGTTCACCACATCCAGAAACGGCGGCGAGGTGACCGTTAACGCCACCGATCCCTTGCGGATTTTCGGCGTGCGCCGGGCATCCCCGGTAAGCATTTTGGCCGTGCGCGAAGCCTCACGCAGGTCCGCGCAGGCGCCATGCGTCAGACCTGACAGCAACGCCCGGCTTTTCTTGAGGATAAGAGTTGCTGTGTCGCGGTAGGTCGGCACCTGGACGCGCTTTTTGTTGATCACAACCTGGCGCTCAGCCGTTACCGCCTGATTGGGCGGCAGGGTGTAGACCGAGAAAAAACCGGGGCTGTGGCCGGTCAAGCGGTTGGTCGCGACCATACGGATCCATCGATCCACATCGTCGGTCTCGCCGGCGCCGTCGCGGCGCAGCAGCCATGCGCGCAAGCGCTCAATTTCGGCCGCCGTCTCAACATGGTAAAACATGGAGACGTCGATCCCGCGCGCCCGCGGCTTCCACTTGAATGCGGCGATCTCTTCTAACCGCGTCGCCACGTCGTCAAGATCAGGCGGGCTCAGGCGCGGGCCGGTGAGCAAAGCAGAGAGCGGGTTGACATCATTTGCCGCCACCCGCCGTCCTCTGAGCGCCGCCTCGATGGCCGTCGTGCCACGCCCGGAGAACGGGTCGTAAACAAGGTCCCCGGGCGCGGTAAATCGCTCGATGAAAAACGCCGGCAATTGCGGCTTGAAGCACGCGCGATACGAAATTTCATGCAGCCGCGCCGCCTGACGTTGCCGTGCGGTCCAGAACTCCCCTTGCACCACCGGCACCAGATATCCACCGACATAGGCCATCTCGCACGAAAGCGCGGCGCCACCTTCACCATCTGCGGTCGCTTTGGGAATAGCTACGATGGAAGTTGCTACAAGTTCAGCAGCGTGATCCACGGCGACCCGACCGCCTCGACCGACGGGCGGCTGTGGCCGAGGCATGTGCCCCGTCTGTTGTATCTGGTATGCGTCTTCTTTAAGCGCTGCTGCGTCCATGGCCTTGCCCGAATTTGTTAGATTCGGGTTCGACCGTACCAAAGCCGGTCACCATGTACAACCGGGTACCGGCGCGCGCTATGCCTTTAGTCAGAAGCCCCGCGCACCAAATGGTACGTGGAGCATGCGGCGGCTCAAGCCCACCAGAGTTTGTGGCAGATATTCCAGCCGTCATCCTGGCGCACCAGCAAAAGATAGTCGATGAAATCGCGCCCGAGATACCGATCCTCCAGCTTCACTGCGGCTGTCCCGCCGGTAATGTCGAGCGAGAGAATGCGCATATCAAATGGCTCGCCCTTGTCCGCTGCAGATGGCTGTTGCTTGCCAACGAAGGCCATAAAATCGGCCACAGCCATCTCACGATGTTCGCCGTCAGTCACCCCCATAACTCGCGCCGACGGCTCAAACGCCTTTTCGATCAAAGCAGGGTCCGAACGATACATCCCGTCAAAATACCACCCCACCACTTCCCGCACCGCGGCTTCGTCATTCCGTGTGTCTTGCATGCTCTCCTGCTCCTATCGTCGCCAACCGAAAGTCGACTGTACCACCTCTCGGATCGTTGCCAAACTGCGCCACGGAACCTGGCTAGCAGGTCCCTCACCACCCCAGCGGATCGTAGCTGTTCTCGACCCGCGCCTTTTGTTTGCGACGACGGGACCTGGCGCGGGAGATGATGAGGCGTTCGTCGGCAGCCAGCGCATAGATGGCCGCCTCGCCGCGATCAGGAGATCGACCCAGGCGTTTGTTGATTTCGCGCTTTTCCTCCACCTGAATGCCGCGTGCGGTGAGCTTCCAGCGCGGCGCCACGAGGTCCGCGAGCAGCCGTGCGTCCGGCGGCAAGCAAAAACGCTGCCCGCGCGCGGGGTCAAGCGTTTCACGGAACTGCCACCACATTTCTGCACGGCGATTGATAAAACTAAGGGCCCCCGTGGCATCCCGTGCGGTTGAGCGCTCGGACGGTACCAGCCCGTCAACGGCAATACCGTTCTCACGCAGGTGATCAAAGGCAGAGCCACCCCAGCCACCGCCAAGATCAATGCCGACCACCGCGCCATCGCGCAACTGGCTGACCACAAGGGCCGCCACCGAGGGGCCGTCCGGGGTTTCGACGCCCGGGCGGTGAATTTGTTCAGCGAACCAGCTGCCGTAGCGGGGAGAGAGCACGGTTTCATCCCGCAAACCCTGCGCCACGTCGACGCCCAGCGCCGTCATGGCCAGGTCTTGGTCTGGGTTGCTCCCGGCCTCGCGCCAGCGGGTTTGCGCGGCGATCACCCAGCTCTGCGGAATAACGCCCCAGGGGTCGTCCTCGGCACTGGCCGAAAAATCCCCCTTCAGCATTTGTGACCGCAGGGGCTCCGGCAGAGCCTGCAAGGTCGCCCGGTAGCCCGTGGCCAACAGGTAGGGATTATCCTCGATGCGCGATGGAATGAAGGTCCGGCTTTTCGGCGTGATGGTCTCACCCGCATGAGCAAAGGGAGTGCCGTTCTCAACCTCGCGCTCACCGTCTTCCAACGACGCGAACCAGCGCAGCTCGCCGGGCAAGGCCGGGCGCGGGTGGCTCGCATCAAGCCACGGCGCGAAGTAGCGACTGACCCATTCGCCCTCGGGCGTCGTGGGTGGATTGCCGGTGGCCACCACGCGGCAACGCTGGCCAGGGACGGTGGAGCGGTTCCACGCCAGCAGAAACCGAAACTGGCTCTCCAGAAAATCTGTGATTTCATCAAACGCAATCAGATCATGCGGCTGGCCCTGCCACGCGCGCTCATCGCCCGCATGCTGGCAGCCGCCCATATCGAGAATACGGTTGGCCAACACCGGGCTGGCTGCGCCTGAAAGCGCCGCAGCCTCTGCGGCGGGCAGACGCCAGCGCCCGGCCTGGGAATTGAACCCGGCGCGAGAGCCGAGAATTTCCGCCATGCGATCTTGAATTGCGCGCAGCCGTTTGTGCTCGCGGCGCAACAACAACGTCCGGCGATGGCAGGTGAGCGCCAGGCCAATGAGCAGGTCCGTTTTGCCGCCACCCGCCGCCCCACCATAAAACAACACATCCGCCGGACTGACTAAGGCATTGGCCTGTGGCGTTGGGGTGTCGGGCGCCGCAAGATTAACCAGCGGGCGCCACGGCATGGCAACCACATCGGCCGCAATAATGCCATCGGCCTCGGCGCGAGCTTCTTGGGCCAGGCCATCGTAGGCAGTGACCTCGGGCGACCGGGCCGGCTGTTTGTCATCCGGCATGCGGCGCGCCTCCTCCGGGTATGCGGTGAGTACGGGATAATCCGTAGTTTTGAATTGGGCCAAGAAAAAGCTGGCAGAGCCGAAATGCGTGCCCACATGAAATAGACGCACCTTTTGGTTAGTGACCGGATATCTACATCCACCAGTGACGAGAGGCCGCCAGTGACTGCCATAGAACTGTTTTCAAAATACGGTTGCCCGGATTGCAGCACGACCCGCATGCTTCTGATGAAGCTTGGGCTGTCGTTTCGCGAATACGATACCGCGCACGACCCCTGCGCCGAGGAACTCAAACACCGCATGTCGACCCGCAAGGGCCAGCGCGCCAAAGCCCGGCGTCAGCATCGCTTGCCGCAGCTATTTGTTAACGGCGAACCGGTAGGTGATAACGACGCCCTGTTGCGCATGGCAGAGGATGGCCGGCTCGACAGCGCGCTCGATGAAGGCGAACCCTGCGCTGCAAAGTCCGCTTTCGCGCCTAAATCGACTCTGTCGGCGGCGGAGTAAACGGCGGCGCCCACAGGCACTTTGCCGCACATATGTTTCGAGCCCGGTCGTCGCAGTATATGCGATTTGCCTCCCTCGCAGTCCCCACCTGCGGCGACCGGAGCTTTCTTCCCTGATCGTTTATCCTTCGCTAACGCGCAAAATCGCCGCTAGTCGCTGGCGGCGTTCTGTCGGGCTGAGGTCGCGGACAGTAGCGCCCATTTCATCGACTCCACCGTGCACGGCGGCGTCATCGGCTGAATCCTGGGAGGCTTTCTTCTGCGCGACGGTGCCGTAAATTTCGGGCCGGCGGGATCTGAGCAAGAACATCAAAAGCGTGTCGGAATATTTGCGGGCTGTGCCGATGCGCTCGCCACGATAGAACACTGGCTCGTCCACCCCGTCCACCGCGCGGCGCAATGCTTCGTCCTCAAGGGCGTCCGCGCCGGCCTCACTGGCAATGGCAATGGCGGCGGCAAAGCGCGTGTCGCCCGCTTGCCAGGTGGCGAGGGTCGCTGGCCTGATTCCTGCTGCGACAGCTGCGGCCTTGAGTGACGCCCCCTCACTCAGCGCATCAAGCACCGCCGTTTCACGACGGGCTGTGCGGCGCTCGGGAGCGGGGGCGCGTTTGTCTGTTGATGATTTCGATCCGATTTTTGATCCGGTCTTTCTGGCTGCAGGTTTCGCACTTGTATCCACCGGTTTTGCTGGCGCATCGGGCGCAACAGGTGTCGCCGCACGGCATGATCTGGCAGCGGTCATGGCGGGTCCTTTTGATGAAGTTGCTTGAAGTCGGCGCCCGGTGACGCTATGTCCCCCACCCTCGGACGCTTCTATATAAAGGAGACCCCCATGAGCACCCGCAGGCGTAAACCAGGGCACCGGCGAAACCCGGTTGCCGCACAGCTTGGCGACGCGAAGTATCGCAAGCGCGTCGTGACCAACAGCAAGACATATAGCCGCAAGGCCAAACACAAGAGCCGGGATCGCAATCAGCGCCCGGCTCTTTCTTTATGTTCGAGAATGAACGGTGAAAGATGGTCGGGAATGATGCAAACGGCGACACGGCACCTGCCCGCATTTCACCGTCCAACATTACGCTCCCGCAAATGATGATATTTACGCTCCAAAAACGAAAAACGCCGCCGGCCCATGTTGGGGGCCGCCGACGCATTCATCGCAGTGTGTTCCTTTTTATAGCCCATCCCTGTGCCAAATGCGACCCCTAATACGTGTCAATGTAGAGGGAAATTCAATTTTAATATGTAATTTCTCTGAAACCGTTGCTGAGCGTGAGGTTGCGTCCTGAAAATTAATTGCGGAGGCCTGTTTTACGACGCTGGCGGAGCCAAAACGACACAATTTGTGCCGTTCTGAGCTCGAAATAGCTGAGGTGAGCAGGCGGAATACCGCTTCACGCGCACCACTTGCCTGCAATTGGCTCGGCCCTGACATTGCCGTTTCGGGCAACAGAGTCGCGGCTTTGATCGAGCCGGCCAGCCTATTCATGAAACTGCTCGGCGGCGGCCTTCTCAAGGGCCTCGGCGCCATGATCTTCACCGAGATGGTCCACCGCCGCACGCCAGATGCGCCAACCGGTGCGGGTCGAGATGTTGAGCTGCGGGGCAATTTTTTTCATTGGCAGGCCAAGCGCCCAGCACCACAGCACCTTGCGCCAAGATGGGCCAATCTCCAGCAGCCACATCACGGCTGCCTCGGCCCGATCAATCGCAGCTGCCGAGGGTGGCATGCGCGTGGGCGTCTTATCCCAGCCATAAGCCTCCACCGTATCGCGCACGACAGTCGGCCACTTGGCACGCATGTCGCCAATGTGGCGGAGATCACCGTTCGGCAGACGGCTGAACACGTCGGCGGCTTCGCGCATCCGTGCTCGCACTGCAAGGGCCTCGGGCGTATCCGGCGGCGGACCATCGCCGAGGCGTGTGCCGGTACGCCACGACTGCCGGCGCCGGCTGCGACCAGTGCCCCGCCCTGCTCCATGTGCGCTGTGCCGCTCGCTCCCCGGCCCGCTCTGCACACCGGCGCGCCCACTGGCGCGGCCCGTACTTTCAGCAACCTGGCGGGCGGCCTGATCATTGGCCCAGTCCTGTACGCGGGTGGCGCCTCGGCGCTTTTCGATACCACTCATGTCTTGTTCCCCTCTGATGCTGGATTCTAGTCATGTGGATCAATTACAAAGTTTCGTTTCTTATTATTTCCGTTAGCTCTTCCGCGCGGCCTCAGGCTGTGGTGCCGGCTTAGTCGCCGAGCCCATGCTTGCGCCCGATTTACGTTTTTTTGATGGCACCGGATTCGAGCGATTTGGTGCCGAGCGCTGCCTACCTCGTTCTTCATCGCCGCCCGACGGCCGACGGGGCGACGTCCGTGACCCAGGTGCCACCCGGTCAGCATTCTCTGAATTTTCGGAATTAGGTTTTGCGGTATCCGGTTCTGGCGTACCGAACTTTGACCTGGCGCTGAAAGGCACGATCAGAAGGCGATACCCAATAGCCCGGAGCACGGCATCTAGATTATTGACACCCGGCATAGTTCGGTGCCGCCAGTGAGAAATGGAATTTCGGGACAGCCCGGCATCCAGTGACACATCGGAATCAGTTCGCCCAGAGCGGGCAACAAGACTGAGCACGTCAGATAACAGCGGGTGACGATGTGTTGGGGGCTTGGCCGGCCGGCCGCGTGCGCCGCGGCGCCGGAGTTCGGCTCGATTGGCCGCTCCCGTCGCTCCTACGGGATTGATCTCCCTGCTGTTTAATTTACCTGTTATGGCGTTGGGACGCTTCACGTGCCCACACCCCCATCCACTGGAATCTGAGCCCGGAGCGCCGGACATGCGTGTGCGCGTGAGGGACCCGCTAGCCAGCGCGCGGGCAACCGCTTCTGCCAGGTTCTGGTAGCGGATGAGTCGTCGAGGGCGCGGCCGGAATTGTGCAAATGTTGCATCTGGTTGTGTTCCTCAGGTTAGTTGCAGCTTGACAGCATGGTTAGCCAAACTTGACATATAGTCAATACAGTCTTTCCTATCGTCAGGAAAGAGAGACTTTCATAATAAGGTTAACTTCGAACGAAATGAGGACCGGCATGTCGAGCAGTGACATGAACGATTTTGGTGGACGGGTCCGCCGGCTACGAAAAATACGCGGCATGACCCAGGCCGATGTCGCCAGGGCCTTTGGGGTAACCCGCGCGGCCGTGCTCCAGTGGGAGCGTGGCACAACATTGCCCACGGCCGGGAAGCTGGAAGTGCTTGCAAGAGTACTTGCAACGAGCGTTAGCTACCTTCTTACGGGTGACACTGATAAATTAAGCCATCCTGAGTTAAGTGACGCGCCACCAGCGTTGAGGGAGGTGCCAATTGTCAGCTATGTGATTGCTGGTGATTTCACCGATATCAGCGATGCCTATGCGACCGGTGACGGGCTTGATTACGTGAGCACATCCCTCACCCTCGGGCCCAATGCTTTTGCCCTCATTATTGAGGGCGAAAGCATGCTGCCGGAGTTTCGACCCGGGGATCGCATTATCGTGGATCCGAGCGCCACCCCTCGCCCGGGTGACTTCGTCGTCGCCCGACTGGAAGCTGAGGATCGGGCTACATTCAAGAAGTTCCGCGCTCGTGGCGGAGATTCTCAAGGGGTGGACATCATCGACCTCGTTCCCCTGAACGAAGATTGGCCGACGCTGCGCATCGATGCCCACAACCCAGGCCGGGTGGTTGCCACGCTGATTGAGCATCACCGCCGATTTCGCCGTCAGGGCTAGCGCAGCCCACATTCGCCTCTCATTGGCGCCACGTACCGGCCAGTCTGCCCCCACAGTAATTAATTCAGAAAAGACGCCCGCTGCCATATAGACGCCGCAATTTGCCGTCATGTTCAGCGCCACAGGGAGAGCAGCCGGGTGTGAGGCATCTCTAAAGGTTGAATATCACCCACGTGAATGCGACTAACGGGATTGTGGTCTCAATGTTGCGATTCAACCCATAGGGGCACCTTGTTTAGCGGCGGGCAAGCTCTGACGGACAGCGTCCTACCGACGTCTCCCCCCCACCGTCAAGCTGCCCCCGCCGCCCGGCAAGCAAAGTCAGGCGCCTATTCAACGCGCTCGAAAACGCCTTGTATGCGACGCTGAGGCGCGACCGACCCGGCAAGCGCGGCCTTTGTAAAGCCGAACTCGTTTCGTGATCTCCAGGTCCTAGCAAAAATATCATGTATAGTATTGATTTATAAATTGCTAGTTATACTATACATTTGAGTCACACGAGCCTGCGAGTATCTGGCAATTCTCCGAGCCAGATGAACGCCGGCCATCGCAAGAAAGGCGCCAGCCGATATGTATGATCCCGTCCGCCTGAGAGACCTTGAGACCACATACAATGGCCCCATACCGGGGCATTTGCTGAGCGCTGCCCGCCTGCCAGAGGGGCCGCTCGGCCAGCGGCTGCGGCGCGAGGGCGCACTGCGCTTTGCCCGCTGGAACCTATTGATCACCCGCGACCCCCGCCATCAGCCACGTGCCGCCGCCGGGCTCTTGCAAGCGGCAAATGCCGTGCTCGCCGGGCGCTTGATCTCCAACCCTTTGATCGGAGATCAGCAAGTAAAAGGAGACCAGGCATGAATAGCGACCTCGCTGCACTACGCAGTATTCTCAGCGGGCTCTCGAACGACATCGAGAAACGCCGACGCACAGATCGAGAGAGAACCGGAGACCGGAACCGGGTCCAGAGTAGCGAGCGCACCGGGCATGACAGGCACAGCGGGCGCAGCAACTCGCGCACTTTCAATCGACAGAAGCCGCCCTCATCCAGTCGCCATGAGCCCTACCTGCTCGGCACCAAAGTGACCGTGCAGACCGGCCCGCACGCGAAGCGCCCACCCGATAACGGAACGACTGCCGCAGGGCCCGAGCAAGTCCCCGTATCCAGTGGATTAAACGGCGCCATCACCGGGCGCACTTACGAGGCCGACCCGGTCTACGACATAACGCTGGCGACCGGCCACGTATTGACCGGCCTGCCTCCCACGGCGTTCTCGCCTAAAACCATTGCACGCCCTGCCTTATCGCGTCGGGCCTTTTCGCCCCGGTTATTCCCGCGCACAGTATTCTCACGTGTTGGACGCGACCGGCCCATGCAGCCATAGGCATGGGTGCGCGGGCTCTATCTCGCGCCCGCAGCTGCGCCGGCCCCAGCCATAATCGGCATCATCCAAAACCACGCGCAATAGCGGAATGCCGGAAGAGTGCGCTTGCGCGCTCAAAATGAACGGGGCGGCGTGAGTTTTACAGATCGCCTATTTGTCGGAAAATAGTTTGCCCAGGGCGCGGCCCACTTCGCGGGCTGGGTCTTTAGCGCTGGCGATCTCTGCAACCTTGTCGGCGGCGCGGGTCATGGTGTCGTCGGCTTTTTTGATGGCGCTCTTGGCCGGGCTAGCGGTCGTTGCGGTCGTTACCGCATCAACTGTTTTTTCCGCCACCTTCTCCATGCCCCTGTCAGCGGCGCGCACGGCGTCGATCGCCTTGGCCTGCACACGCGGGTTGCCGGCCACCTTCCGAACGGCCATCCAGGCCAGTTTATGCACGATCGACATGGCTAATGACTCACTATTTGCCGTTTACATCTGTGCCCGGATCATGGCGCGCCCTACGTCGCTTTAGCAAGGGCATTGACGGAAGGGCACTCCCGGCCGCAAACAGGCGTGGCCTCATGTCCCGCTAGTAATCATGGGATTCACGCTGGACGCGGATCTCCCACAGGTGGCGCGCACGTTCGGCTCTGATCTCGTTGCGATCTCGCAGGCGGGCGGCCTTGATCTCAGCGCGATCCTTCTCACGGGCGACACGGGCCTCAGCACGGTCACGGTCACGAATGGCATTGGCCTCCGCCTTGCGCCGATTGCGCTCGGCCCGGGCCTCCTTACGAATACGCAAACGCTCGGCTCGATCCTCGATCCGCTCGTGGCGCGCGGTGGTCGATTGCTCTTCACGAATGCTCTCCCGCACGGCCCGAGTCTCGGTGCGGTCAGCTTCGCGCTTGGCGTCGGCCTCGGCCCGGTTGCGCTCGCGCAACTCATCGGCATCGGCTTTCGCGCGCTTGCGCATGGCCTGCGCTTCCGCGCGATTGCGCTTGCGAGTGGCGGCTTCCTCCGCCGCGACACGGGTGCGCTCGGCATCAAGCTCCGCCTTGTTACGTGTCCGCATGGCATCGGCCTCGGCCCGGTTGCGCTCGCGCACGAAATCGGCCTCGGCCTTGTTGCGTGCTCGCAGGGATTCCACTTCAGCCTGCATTTCGTCAGCAACCGTCGGCGTATCATCAGCCGTATCGGCCCAAGCGGAACCAGCCCCGCCAAGGGCCGGCAACAACAGCAACACGGTGGCGATCCCTGCCACCGATCCCAGTCCAGCCAGTCTCTTCATGTTGAAGCTCCTTCCTGTTTCCGATACTTGCCCGTGCGCATGACAGCCCTGAGAGCATGCCCTCGCGCAGCACACAACGCGAATCGACGGAAGTATCCTACCTTAGTCCTAGGAATAATTCCCTCGCCCTCGGACCACCTCTCGCAATCACCGCGGGGCGAAAACACGCGATCACGCGGTATCAATGACCGTTAATAAGACGCAACAAATCTCAGCACCGGCGCCGCCAACAGTGTCGACTCGGTCCGGCGAAATAAATTTGTTCCCTCCATGTTTTCGAATTCAGCCTATACCCATATTTTATTTCAGGAATAAGCGTCGCCTGTTCTGCTTTCGGACGCCTTTTTTGAGCGAGCGCTCAACAGCGGATATGTGCACTTGTTTTTCGGGGCCGGCCAGCCTGCTAAGCTCGGCCATTAACTCAGCATGGACTGAAATCAGCCGGTTGTTGAGTGCACCGCTAGGTTACTCAAAAAGGCTGCGCGCGACCGCTCAGCGCCGGTGAGGCACAAAGATGAAATCGCCGCCATCGTGCCCAGCCAGGCGCACGTCGGAATATTGCGGCGTCTGATTGGCGTTGACCGCCACGCGCTCACGCACCGGGCGGAACAGGTTCTGCGCGTCGATCACCTCGGTGTTGTCCCGTAGCACATTGATCAACGTGCGGGCAAAGACGGAGTGGCCATCACCACCGGAATCAGTGACCGGCTCCAGCCCGCCCGATGACAGCGCCGTACGCGAACGCTTTGCCGCCATACGAGAGAGCCATGCGCGTCGATCTTCCCAGGTTTCAAGATTGGCGTTGACCGCGCGCACCAGCGTGCCGGAATAGCAGCTGTCCGCAATCACCAGCAGATGGCGCGCGGGAATGGCCTTCAGCATGTCGGTAATATCTGCGTTGGAGACCCAGTTGGTTGGGTTGTCAGGGGCCGCATCCACCGGCAGCCAGTAACCGCGCTCTGTAATCGGATCAACAATACCGTGGCCGGCATAATAGATGAGCAGATTATCGTCGAAGGTTAGCCGCGCGCGCAGCGCACTCATCGCGCCGATCACATCGGACCGTGTGGCGTTGGTCAGCGTCTGCACTTCAAAGCCGTAGTCATCGGCGAGAATGTCCGAGACCGCTTCGGCATCGGCTATGGCCGTCTTCAGAACTGGCATGCCGACATACTCGTTATTGCCGATCGCCAGGGCATGAAATTTGCCAAGGTCGAGGTCAAGCAGACGGCGGGTGACCTGCACTTTGCGTTCCGCCCGATTGCCCCATTCGTCAATGGCAACAACCACAACTTCGGTATCGCCCACGGCCACCGCCCGGCTGAGCTTGAAACTGCCGTCGTCCGCCACCCGCACCGGTCGATCATCGACCCGCACGTCAGCGATGGTCGAACCATCCGTCACCTGCCCCTCTATCACGACTTCCGGCCGCTCGGTCTCCAGCAGCACGGGCAACGCAATTTCGGGTGGTGCGCGGTCCGTGGCAACGTCCGGCTCGGGCTCGGGCTCCAGTGCCAACCTCGACTCAGGATCTGTGGCCGGGTCGGCGGCGGTAGTTACCGTGGTGCGGCTGACAATGATGCGCGCGATGGTCTGATTGCCCCACTCATCAAGAGCCGTCACCTCGATTTCGCTCACCCCCCGCGGCACGCCGCGCCGA
The DNA here is from genome assembly GCA_018668475.1 of Alphaproteobacteria bacterium. GTDB lineage: Bacteria > Pseudomonadota > Alphaproteobacteria > UBA828 > UBA828 > JABJCZ01. The sequence goes on from JABJCZ010000097.1 coordinate 12,406, forward strand.
AGCGAGAACTGCCCGCCCGCACTCAGCGTCACCGGCTCTCCAGCGACCGTCACCTCGATCAGTGCCGAGTTGTCGAGCACACCGCCCGTAATCTCAACAATAGCGCTAGCCGTCTCAATGCGCGGCGGCACGGCGATCAACGGTGGCGACGTATCTGCGCTGCGTGTGGCCATATCACCGGCCTCAGTTTCGGCAACAACAGTGGCGCTGCGCCGCACGGTAATTCGATGGTCGGCAAAGTTGCCCCACTCATCCATGGCCGTAATCACGATGGTGCTTTCGCCCAGCGGTACGGCCCGGCTGAGCGAGAACCGCCCGGCGCCGTCCAACACCACCGGCCGGCTATCAACGGCAAACTCCACAACCCGGCTGGCATCGGCAACGCTGCCTTCCAACACGACAACGGCCTCGTTGGTGGCGATCTCTTTGCGGGCGTCGATCAGCGGGGCCGCACCATCAGCCCGCACATCTGCATTCGCGGCATCCTGTCGGGCGCCTTCTGGGCCCGCCTGTGACTCCGACTTTGGGGTTGCGGGCTCGACCAGTACAAGCGACCAGTCACCAGTGCACCTTCTATCCGTACCGCCGCCAGCGGCCTTGCCATTCTCGAATTTTCCACTGATGACCGAAGCCGCGCGGCCAATAATCCTGCCGCCTTCAATCGAGCCGTTGCTCGTGATACGGCCAGCAAACTCCATATCACGGCTGCCGATGGTCGTCTTGCCGCCCTGGAGCCTGAACGGCGCGCGGAAGGTACCGTCCTCGACCTCAACAACCAGGGTGGCATGCCCGCCACAGTATCGCAGCTCACCTTCCCAGCGCCCATCAGAACTGGCTGCGGCCTGAGCTGCCGGCAACAGACCGGCGACGGCGAAAAGGATGGCAACCGCACCTGCTACGCCTGCGCACACGCCAGCCGACCGCCATATCGCCTGCAACAAAGGTCCCATCACCGTGTCCTCCGCATCCCAATCCGTGCACCGCTCACCCTAAACTGAAGCCACCGGCAACGCGAATCGGGGACACCGCAACACCGGGCAAACGCTGCGCCCCCTCCGAGCGCAACGAAGGCAAGCGCGACCGCGCCGCCGCCCAAGCGGCGGCTAGCCTCCGTGGCGCCTGAACTCAGACAGACCAGCCCCGGTTTCAGGCCACCGCGTTGCGGATAGCGGCGGCGGCCATGCCGAGAGCATCTTTTGCTTCGTCGATGGCGGCGCCGAGTGACCAGAATGCATGGATCTGGTGCTCGTAATTAACGTGCTGCACCGGCACGCCCGCCCCCTCGAGGGCCTTCACGTAAGCGATACCTTCATCCAGCAGCGGGTCAAAGCCGGCGGTGATGACCAGCGCTGGTGGCAGGCCGTCAAACCGCTCGGCCCGAAGTGGTGATACGCGCGGATCCATCTTCTCGGCATCCGAATTCAGATAGCACTCGGCAAACCACGCCATCATCTCTTTCGAGAGCAGATAGCCTTCCGCAAATTTACCATAGGACGCGGTTTCCAAAGTGCCAACATCGGTCACCGGATAGACCAGCACCTGATAGGCGAGATTGATATCGCGATCATCGCGGAGCGCCTGGGTCACTGCCGCGACCAGGCAGCCGCCGGCGGAATCACCGACCAGCGCCATGCAGCTGGCATCTGCGCCCAGCCCGGCGGCCTCTGCCCAGGCCCAGCGGGTGGCGACGATGCTGTCATCCACGGCGATCGGAAAGCGGTGCTCGGGCGCAAGGCGATAATCCACTGAGACGACCACTGCCGGCGTTCGCTCGCACAAGTTCTGGCACACGGCGTCATAGGCATCGAGCCCGCCCAGCACGAAACCACCGCCGTGAAAATGCAACACCAGCGGCAGCTCCTGCACACCGCCACGGGCAGCCTCAGTTGGCTGGTAGATACGCACCCCGATCTCGCCATCGGGAACCGGAATCATCCGATCTTCCATGCTGCCGATGTCGGGCGCCGGTGTCGCCAGGTCTGCCGAGATCGTGTTGAAAAACTCACGCGCCTCGTCGATCGGCATTTCCCAATATTGCGGGCCATCGGCGGCGGCAATTTCGTCCAGCAGGCCCTTCGTCTGCGGATCAAGCGTCATGGTCTTCGTCTCCCCCAACTCAGCGTATTTTCTTTGTTTCTAGGCGAATTTCGGGATGATTTCGTCGATCAGTACCCGTTTGGATTCCCGCCAGCCATCCATGTCGTCAATATGGTCGTAGGACGTGGCCAGTAGCGTGCCGAATCCGCCCGACACCTCGACCAGATCTTCCAGCCGCTGTTTCACGGTCTCGGCACTGCCGACCAGCATGTTGTGGTCGACCATATATTCCACCGTCACGTCGCTGTCGGCGACATCGGGGTGGTGCTTGCAGGTATCGAGCATGCCGATCATCTTGAGCACGGGTAGCCAGAACTCGCGATACTGCTCACCGATTATGCCATTGACGACCTTGTCCTTCGCCTCGGCGTCGGTATCGGCAATGTAGACATCGCGGCCGATACGCCAGACATCGCGATCCGCCGTGCGCCCGCCTGCGGCCGCACCCTTCTCCATCGCCTCCCAGTGGCTCGTCAGGTACTTGTTGCCGAAGCTCAACGACAGCGGAATGAACCCGCGCTGGCCGGCCATCTCGAGGGTCGGCGACGACGCGCTGAACCCGGCAATGGCAATCTGCGGATAAGGCTTGGTCAACGGGCGAATGTGCGGACGGTAAAGATCACCATGGCCGGGAATGCGCTTGCCCTGCCAGTGCTCACCGGAAAACTCGAACTCTTCCTCATCGCTGGTCCATAGGCGGATCATGATATCGAGGGATTCTTCCATCATCCGACGGTTCTCACCGCTAAATCCGTCGATATTGAACAGCGCCCAATCCGACGGAATCGAGCCGGAGCCAATGCCGAGGTAGCAGCGCCCCTTCGAGATATGATCCAGCCAGGCAATGCGGTGCGCCAGCTCCGCCGGGTGGTGATAGGGCAGCATGTAGCCACCGGGCGATATGCGGATGTTTTTCGTCTGCGTCAGCGCCTGCGCGACCAGCAGGTCAGGCGCTGGATTGGGCTCACGCGGCACCGTGTAGTGGCATCCCACCCACGCTTCCTCATACCCCACTTCATCGAGCCAGGCGATGTATTCGAGGTTATGATAATGGCCCTCAGCGAAGTCCCGCCCAACCGGATGGTTGGGCATCAAAAATGCTCCGACTTTCATAATCCGCTCCCGTTCAGGCCAGCCTCCTCCCCAAAAGACACCGGCCTTGACACTCGCGCCGAATAATACTGCCCAATCTGCGAGAGTTATAAGACTCCTGCTTGGCCTAAAAATTTCGACCACCGGAGTTTCATCAATAACCCACGCTGATGCAAGACACGCAAATAGCGAGATTTGTCGCAACAAAATGCGTTAGGGTGCGCGCCCGCCGGGGGCCTGGAAGCTCCGGGCCTTCGATGCCGCCGCAAGACCGGACTCACGTTTGATATGACCGCCACTCTGCGCCTCTCGGCGCTCCTCAAAATCACAGCCTTTCGACGCATCTGGCTGGTTGGCCTGTGCACCAGCGTTGCGCGCTGGCTGGATATGCTGGTGGTCGGCGTGTTTGCGTTCGAGACCACAGGCTCGCCGTTTCTGGTAGCGCTGCTGGCGGTGCTGCGCTTTGCCCCGTTGGCGATCTTCGGGCCCATTGTCGGCACCTACGCGGACCGATTGCGCCCGCGATTGCTATTGGGTGCCGGCCTGTGGGTGGCGGTAATCACGTCCGGCACCGTCGCCGTTCTGTTCTTTCTTGACGTAGTGGCCTATTGGCACGTCGCGCTGGCGACCTTTATCTCCGGCCTCATCTGGGCCACCGACCTGCCGGTGCGCAGGCGCATGCTGGGCGATGCCGCAGGCGACAGCAACATTGCCACGGCCATGAGCCTCGACAGCGCCTCCAACAACGCGACCCGGATGATCGGCCCGCTGCTGGGCGGCGGCATTTACTATTGGCTCGGCGCCGGTGGCGCGTTTGCGCTCAGCGCCGCGTTGTTTGTCATCGCCGCGCTGATCCTGATGCGCGTGGCTGTGAGCCGCGCCGTCGGCGTGCCAACCGAACCGCTGACCCGCGTGCTCAAGGGCTTTCAGGAGGCCGCCGTTTACGCCTATCGCGACCGGAATATTCTGTGTGTGCTGCTGGTCACCATCGTCTTCAACGTCTGGGGTTTTTCGTTTTTGGCCATGGTGCCGGTAATCGGCGGGGGCGAGTTTGGCCTCAACGCCGGCTGGGTCGGCGTGCTGGTGGGCGTCGAGGGCGCCGGCGCCTTTTGCGGCGCGTTGCTGGTGGCCTTCAACATCAGGGGCCGCGGCTTTCGCCAACTATTTTTCTTCGGCACGATCTCCCACCTCACCCTCGTCTTTGTCGCCAGCTGGCTGGGTGACGCGGTGCCCTTCGCCGTGTTGCTATTTCTCATCGGCGTTGCCGCCGCCGGCTTCACCACAATGCAGAGCACGCTAGTGTTCACCCTGGCCCCGCCCGAGATGCGCGGCCGGCTACTTGGCCTCGTGGTTCTGTGCATCGGCGCCGGGCTGGTCGGCAACATCAACACCGGGCTCATGGGTGAGCTTTTCGGCGGGTCCACTGCCATCCGCATTATCGCCATCGAAGGCCTGATCCCCATGATCGCGATAGGCTTCTATTGGCGAGAACTATGGATACGCGCGCCCCGCCAGCTTTAGCTGGCGGATTATTTGGTTCGCTCCGCTTCGCGTCGCGGAACAACTTC
>JABJCZ010000098.1 GCA_018668475.1 Alphaproteobacteria bacterium
AAATGCTCTCGAAGAAATTCACCAGCCCGAGCCGGATCAAGTCCTTGCTGGTAACCCATATCATCAGGGCGATCACCAGAATAAAACCGATGCGGAATCCGATCTCCTGGACTTTGGGTTTGACCGGCCGTCCCCGCAGTGCCTCAAATAGATAAAAAACAAGGTGCCCGCCATCCAGCATGGGCACCGGAAACAGATTAATAAGGCCGAGGTTAATGGATAAAATGGCCATAAAAAAGAGGACGGTCATGAACCCCTGTTTGGCCACTTCACTGGACATTTCAGCGATGCGAATAGGGCCACCAAGTTCCTCTGTGGAACGGTTGCCACTGATCATTTGGCCAACGGCCTTCAGCGTTCCCCAGGTCATGAAAGCGGTTTCTTCTACTGCGGTCCAAACGGCGCCGGCAGGGCCATGTTTTTTGAAATCAACGCCGGCGTGCGCGACACCGATCTGACCCACCCGATGAGTGGTGCCAAACTGGTCCTCGCGCTCCACCAGCGCCGGCGTTACGTTCACAGATACAAGTTGACCGTCACGTTCGACCTCGAAAAGCATGACCTGTTCAGGGCTTTGCTGAACGATCACCTGAAGCTCTTCGAAACGATTGATTTTCAGGCCATCGACCGCTGTAATCCGGTCACCGGTTTGCAACCCAGCGTTGGCGGCGGGACTGTCGGCTACGACCTGGTTGATTTCCGCCGGCGTATACCGTTGTCCGACGGTTCCGAACAGAATTGCAAACAGAACAATTGCGAGAATAAAGTTCGCGGCGGGACCACCGAGCACGATCGCGGCGCGCTGCCCTACTCGCTTGTGATGGAACGAGTAGCGTTTTTCGTCGTCGGTTAACTCCGCAGTTTCTTCGCCGGGCGCACTTGCAACATTTGCGTCGCCGAAGAACTTTACGTAGCCACCAAGCGGCAACAGGCTGAATTTCCATCTCGTGCCGTGGCGATCGTTTAGTCCGAAGAGCTCCGGGCCAAATCCGATGGAGAAGACTTCAACTCTCACTCGGTTAATGCGCGCAACAAGGTAATGTCCCGCCTCATGCACAAAGACGATAACCGTCAATATGACCAAAAATGGCCATATGTAGTTCCAAGTCTGACTGACAAATTCCATATTTTGAGCTGACGCGACGGTCCGTTAATGGTTCTGCGGCGGGATTCGAAGAAATAGCGATTCGGGTCCGGAGTGTAGGGGGCGACAGGGCCCATTGCAAGGTTCGCTCGGCCCACGTAACTGTTTGAAATCAAAATAATATTATTCGTATTCACGGACCTTTAAGGTGCTCTCCTGTGGGACCGGGTGACTGGATGCATCGACCTAATCAGCCGCCGCCCCAGCTCAAGGGTCCCAGCCCGCTCAAGTACATAGCGAGCGCCAATACGGCCGCAGCGACAGAAAGACTGTCGAGCCGATCCAATACGCCCCCATGACCGGGGATCAACGTGCCCGAATCTTTCGCGCCGAAGTGTCGTTTGATGGCTGATTCGAGCAAGTCACCCGCCTGCGAAATAACCGAGAAAACCAGTGCGAAAACACCCACTATGCCGAGGGCGGCGTCACCCCCAGCCCACCCCAGTGATGAGCTGCCCCACCCTAACAATCCGCCGGCGATCGCCGCTGCAAGCAGACCGCCAACTGCGCCTGACCAAGTCTTTCCGGGACTTAGGCGCGGTGCAAGGCGTGGCCCGCCGACAGTCCGACCGATGAGATAAGCGCCGATATCGGTTCCCCAGACAACCACACACAACCAGACTGCCGTGGCTAGGCCGTCGTCAGACTGGCGAATAAATGTGGCGGAAATCAGAAATATTGATGGCCAGACAATTGCGCCGGGTAGCCAGAGCAAAAGCCGTGCGGCGCGTTCTCTTCCCTGTCGACCTAAGACTGCGGTCCCGCTGAAGAGGATTGCGAGCACAATTGACGCGTAAAGCGGGTATTCCAGGGATCCGAAAAGGCCAGCGATCAGTGCGACAAACCCTGTGCACGCTGCGGCCACGCTGGACCACCATCTATGGCCACGGGGAGTAACCAGGCGCACCCATTCCCACGACATCGTGCAGGCAAGAACCCCACACACAACCAGATACGCAATGCCGCCCAGATAAATCGAGCCGAGAGCCAATACTACGAGAAGAAGGCCAGGGAGAACCCGCTTCGACAGGCGGTCAGCCGGTGCCACCGTATCGGCGCTCACGTTTTTGGTAGTCGGAAATAGCGTCCTCAAGACATTGGCGCGTAAAATCGGGCCACAGTGTCGACGTAAATGCCAATTCTGTATAAGCGGACTGCCAGAGCAGAAAGTTGGAAAGGCGTTGTTCGCCGCTGGTTCGAATCAACAGGTCCGGGTCCGGTACATCCACGCTTTGCAAATAGCGTTCGAAAACGGCTTCGGTGATATCAGACGGCTCAAGGGCTCCATCTTTTGCATCCCTGGCAATACCCTGAACGGCCTCAAGAATTTCCTGCCGCCCTCCGTAATTGACGGCGACGGTAAATATCAGTCGGCGATTAACCGCAGTTTCAGTCTCCGCTTCCTGCAGCAGCTTCATGATATCGTTGGATAAACGAGATCTGTCCCCGATAAAACGCAGCTGCACTCCATTCCGCCGCAGCTCGTTCAATTCGCGACGAATGTAGAGCCGCAACAACCCCATAAGGTCATCGACCTCACGAAGCGGCCGCTTCCAGTTCTCAGCGGAGAATGCATATATCGTGAGGTATTCGACCCCGAGGTCCATGCACGTCTTCGTGGCCGTACGAACAGCCTCGACGCCTTTGCGATGACCCTCGATGCGGGGCAGACCCCGAGCTTTTGCCCACCGGCCATTACCATCCATGATAATGGCGACATGGGTCGGCATGCCGGAAGAGCCGTCATATGTTGAAGATGCCAGGGCCATTGTCAGACCTGCATGATCTCCGCTTCTTTTTGGGCAAGCAGCTCATTAATCTGCTTGATCGACTGGTCGGTGAGTTTCTGAACCTCGTCAGACTTCTGATGCATCTCGTCTTCGCTCAGTTCACCCTCTTTTTCCAACTTCTTGAACTTGTCCATGCCATCCCGCCGGACATTGCGCACCGCTACGCGGGACTCTTCCGTGTATTTGGCCGCAACCTTGGTCATTTCCGTCCGACGCTCTTCGTTGAGTTCGGGAATGGGTATGCGCAAAACCTGCCCCTCGGCAATGGGGTTGAGACCGAGGCCTGCATTTTGAATCGATTTTTCGACGGCTTTTACCTGGGTTTGATCCCAGACCTGAACACTCAACAAGCGAGGCTCTGGTGCACTCACCGTCGCAACCTGATTGAGGGGCATTTCTGCGCCATAGGCCTCGACCACGACAGGGTCCAGCAAGCTGACCGACGCACGACCGGTCCGCAATCCGGAAAATTCCTTGCGCAGGACCTCAATAGCGCCGTTCATCCGGCGCTGCAGATCCCCGATATTCGCTGCATCCGTCATGCTTGCCTATCCTTCACTGATCATTGTGAAAGGGCCCTCCCCGCGCAATACGGCGGCAAGTCCCCCTTCCTGCAAAATCGAGAATACCACAATCGGAATTCCGTTTTCCCGCGCCAAAGAAATAGCTGACGCATCCATCACCTTAAGGTCTTTGGATAATACCTCAAGATAGCGCAAATTTTCATACCTCTTGGCATTCGGGTTCTCCTCCGGGTCTTCGGAGTAAACGCCATCCACCTTGGTGGCCTTGAGCAACGCATCGCAGCCCATTTCGGCTGCTCGCAAGGCGGCAGCGGTATCGGTCGTGAAAAAGGGGTTGCCGGTGCCGGCGGCGAAAATCACCAGGCGGCCCTTTTCCATATGCCGCGTTGCGCGACGACGAATGTAGGGTTCGCATACCGTTTCCATGGGAATTGCCGAAAGTACGCGTGTGGGAACGCCAACGCCCTCTAGTGCGTGCTGGATGGCGATAGCATTCATGACCGTTGCGAGCATGCCGATATAATCGGCGCTGGCCCTATCCATTCCGGCAGCGGCACCGGAAACGCCTCGAAATATGTTCCCGCCGCCCACGACGACGCACACTTCTGTGCCTTGCGAATGAATTTCGTGAATATCGCGTGCGACGCGCTGAACCGTCGCGCTGTCGATGCCGTAGGGGGCGTCCCCCATCAACGATTCGCCGGAAATTTTCAAAAGAATGCGGCGAAAGGTTTCCGGTTGAGGCATTTAGACTTCCGATCAGAGACCCGACACACCACACACAACGGTGCCGAATAAGGTTGGCTTCTTTGTCGGCGATGCACCTGGCCAGCAACATGTCCGGTCAAGAGCACGAGGCGACACCCGTTACCGCGTCTATTCTATATCACTCGTGCAGACCGGCGGCACCATCCCTTTAGCAAGAATTTTGCTGAAACCGACCTGGCGCAGCACCACGGGACCTGCCAGGCCGCTAACTCTTGAGGGTCTGAGCAACCTCTGTCGCGAAATCCGTTTCATCGCGTTCAACGCCTTCACCAAGCGCAAGACGCACGAAGCCGGTAATGCTAACCGGGCCACCGATATCAGCCTCAGCGTCCGCCAAAATTTTGGAAACCTTGGATTCCCCATCCAGAACCCAGGTCTGATGCAGCAGCGCGACTTCTTCGTAGAATTTGCGGATCCGCCCGTCGACCATCTTTTCGATGATGTTGTCGGGCTTGCCCGATGCTTTTGCCTGCTCGATGAGAACTGAGCGTTCCCGCTCAAGCATTTCAGGGTCGAGGTCGTCTGGAGACACGGCCTGCGGACTTGCGGCGGCAATGTGCATCGCGACCTGGCGTCCAAGGGCGTCAAGCTTTGCTTTGTCACCAGTTGACTTCATCCCGACGATCACGCCGATCCGACCCAGGCCAGCCGTGGTTGCGGCATGCATATAGCTCGCTACGACACCTCCATCGACCGAAAGAGCTGCAGAACGTCGCAGATTGATGTTTTCACCGATCGTCGCGATAAGGTGCGTGAGTTCCTCGGCGACGGTGCGGCTTGTGCCTGGGAAATCAGCTGCGGCCACCGCAGCGACATCTCCACCATTTGTGAGTGCGATTCCGGCAATCTCATTCACGGCATTTTGAAACGTCTCGTTGCGGGCGACGAAGTCAGTTTCGGAATTGACCTCGACGAGCGCAGCTACGCCGTCACCGGTGGCAACACCCACCAAACCCTCGGCCGCGACACGACCAGCCTTCTTGGCAGCCGCTGACAGGCCCTTTTTCCGGAGCCAGTCGACGCCAGCTTCAATATCGCCGCCGGTCTCGGTCAGGGCTTTCTTGCAGTCCATCATGCCGACACCGGTCTTTTCACGCAGTTCCTTGACCAGTGCTGCTGTAATTTCAGCCATCACTTAACCTCTCGAAATATTTTGACCCGTCACAATGTGCGAGCATGCGGTGCGGGATAACGAGCCCGCACCGAAATTAGGCCTTTGTGTCAGCCGCGACCGGTGTCGCTGCTTCAGCGGCCCCCTCAGCGGCGGGTTCTGCAACGGCTTCTGTCGCTTCGACCTCCGTGGCGGCGACTTCTGCCGCAACCGGATCAACTTCTGGCACAGTTTCAGTCAGTCCGACTTCGGCAGCACCAACATCGACACCGGATGCAGCAATTTCCTGCTGCAATCCGTCGATAACCGCACGGGCGAAGAGGTCGCAATACAGGGTAATTGCCCGCATCGCGTCGTCGTTACCAGGAATCGGCATCGAAATCGAATCCGGGTTTGAATTGCTGTCGACGATGGCAATCACAGGAATGCCCAGTTTGCGGGCCTCGTGGACTGCGATGTCTTCCTTGTTCGTATCGATGACGACGAGAATGTCAGGCAAACCGCCCATTTCGCGAATGCCACCGAGCGCACGATCGATCTTGTCGCGGCGCCGCGTCAGCTTCAGCTGTTCCTTCTTCGTCAGACCAATATCTTCGCGTGCCAACGTCTCTTCGAGCTCGTTCATAGTCTTGATCGAGCCGGAAACAGCCTTCCAGTTGGTCAGCATGCCACCCAACCAACGATGGTTGACGTAATACTGGCCTGACCGTGTCGCTGCTTCCGCAACCGGGGCCTGGGCTTGACGCTTGGTGCCCACAAAGAGAATACGGCCACCCTTGGCAGCGGTATTGCTGATCGTAACCAGTGCCTGATGCAGCATCGGGACCGTCTGCTGAAGGTCCATAATATGAACACCGTTGCGCACACCAAAGATGAACGGGCCCATCTTCGGGTTCCAACGACGGGTCTGATGGCCAAAATGCACGCCAGCTTCGAGGAGCTGACGCATGGTGAATTCGGGAATCGCCATGGCGTTATCCTTTTCCGGTTATGCCTCCGTGGGATTGTGGCCCTGGACTGCCGGGGCACCGGACGGGTCGCAGCTAGGTGCGAGCCCTTTCCCACGTGTGAATTTGCACCGATCTTCGGCGCGCCGGAGTGATATCGCCTTCAGATCCCAAAATCAAGCCGTTTCCCGGCCATTTTGGCGGTTTGGCGGGTTACTGTTCCTGAACGCCTGCAATTCCTTGCACAGCAGTGATTTCTGCCAGCACTTGGGGCGACAGCGCAAAGCCACCAGGCAGGTCAATTTCCACGGCATTACCCGGCATATCGAGGACAATGGCCACATGCCCTTGCCCGGCTCCACTCCGCTGCAAAACCTCCTGCAACGGCGCCATAGCACAGGGCTCAGTCAAACGAATCTTAAAGCCGCTCGTCATCTGGGTGACGACAGCCTCAAGTGGCTGTGCGCCGTCAGCGGTTAGTCCGCCATCCTGGCGCACTTCCACGTTAATCAGCAGCGAACTTCCCGGCACCAGAATTTCGCGGCAATTGGTATAGGCGTCACGAAAGAAACCGACCTCGTAGCCGCCGCTAGGGTCGGAGAAAGTCACAAACGCGAAGCGGCGGTCGCCACTCACGCGCTCCTGCACACTGAGAACGACACCGGCAAGCCGCATCTTCTTGCCTTTCAGTGTTTGCGCGCCAATGCCGGCAAAGGGGGTTACATGCATTTTTGCAAGCGCGTCCACGTAGGAATCAAGCGGATGCGCCGAGAGGTAAAAGCCGAGAGCCTCCTGCTCGAACTTCAATTGTTCACTGGGCGGCCAGTCTGGGACATCCTGAAGCTGTGGCTTCGGCATTGCCCCCTCACCGGCGCCATCAAACAAGGACCCCTGATTGACGTCTCGTCGACTGGCCTCGGCATGGCGCATTAGCAAGTCAGTTGAGTTGAACACCTGCCGGCGGTTGTCGGACATGCCGTCGAACGCGCCGGCCTTTGCCAAGTTCTCCAATTGGCGCTTGTTTAGGGCGTGAGCGTCCAGTCGACCAGCGAAATCAAACACGTCTTCAAAGACCCCATGTTCATTCCGCTCGGCAACGACAGTCTCCATGGCCTGCTCACCAACATTCTTGATCGCCGCCAATGCATACCGCACAGCAAGTTTGCCATCAGCGCCCGTCTCGACCGCAAACAGCGTTTCCGAGCGATTGACGTCTGGCGCCAGCATTTCGACCCCCAGTCTTTCAACCTCCTGGCGGAAGGCGCCGAGTTTATCGGTATTGTTCAGCTCGAGCGTCATTGTGGCCGCCATGAACTCGACAGGGAAATTCGCTTTCAGATAGGCCGTCTGATAGGCAACGAGCGCGTAGGCGGCTGCGTGCGACTTATTGAATCCGTATCCGGCGAATTTGGCGACAAGGTCAAAAATGCCGCTCGCTTGGCCTTTGTCGACACCATTATCAACGGCACCATTAACGAAAATTTCGCGCTGCGCGTCCATCTCGGACTGAATTTTTTTGCCCATTGCCCGCCGCAATAGATCCGCGCTGCCAAGGCTGTAGCCAGACAGCACACGGGCAATTTCCATCACCTGTTCCTGATAGATAATAACGCCGAAGGTCTCCTCCAGCGTGCCAAGCAATTTCTCATGAAGGTGATCCGGTTTCTGTTCGCCGTGCTTGCAGGCGACATAGGTCGGAATGTTCTCCATCGGTCCTGGTCGATACAGCGCGACCAGCGCGATGATGTCTTCAAACGAATCTGGCTTAAGGCCCCGCAGCACATCGCGCATGCCGGAGCTTTCCAGCTGAAATACGCCACTGGTATGGCCGCTGGCCATGAGTTCAAACGATTTTTTGTCATCCAGCGGGATGTGGGTCAGGTCGATTTCTGTGCCCCCCGCCCGGATATGCCGACATGCCTGATCAAGGACCGTCAGCGTTTTCAGGCCAAGGAAATCAAACTTCACCAGCCCCGCAGCCTCAGCGTATTTCATCGAGAATTGGGTCACTGGCATTGTGGAGCGCGGGTCGCGGTACAACGGGACGAGCTCGCTTAACGGGCGGTCACCGATCACCACACCGGCTGCATGAGTGGAAGCGTGACGGAACAGCCCCTCAAGTTGCAATGCGATTCCCAGCAAACGACGGACATCCTCGTCTTCGTCGCGCATGGCCTGAAGTTGGGGTTCGCCGTCGATTGCCTCGCTTAGCCTGACGGGGTTGGCTGGATTAAACGGAATGAGTTTGCTGATCCGGTCGACCTGGCCATAGGGCATGCCGAGCACGCGCCCGACATCGCGGATCACAGCTTTGGCTTCGAGTTTTCCGAAGGTGATAATCTGGGCAACACGGTCCCTGCCATATCGCTCACAGACATAGTCGATGACTTCATCACGGCGATGGCGGCAAAAATCGATGTCAAAATCAGGCATCGACACGCGTTCCGGGTTGAGAAAACGCTCGAACAGCAGGCCAAACCGCAAGGGATCGAGGTCGGTAATCGTCAACGCCCACGCCACTGCCGAGCCCGCGCCCGAACCACGACCTGGACCAACCGGTATTTCGTGCTCCTTTGACCAGCGGATGAAGTCCGCGACAATCAGAAAATAGCCGGGAAATTTCATTTCAATGATGATGTCGAGCTCGGTCTCAAGCCGTTCCCGATAGGGTTGGGCGAGGGTCTCCTTTTCGCCTTCACTCTGGCCTTGCTCGAAGACCTGGTCTTCCAACCGTGCTTGTAGTCCCTCCCTTGCCTGGTGCCTGAGTTCATCCTCCTCGCTCCGGCCTTCACCGACTTCGAATGCGGGCAGAATGGGGTCGCGCGCCGGGGTGGCGAATGCACACCGCCGAGCGACCACCAGGGTGTTGTCGATGGCTTCCGGCAGGTCAGCAAAAAGCGCAATCATATCATCCGCGCTACGGAAATAGTGCTGCGGGCTGACCCGGCGACGATCCGGCTGATCAATATGGGCACCCTGCGCGATGCACATGAGCGCGTCGTGAGCCTCATACATCTCGGGCGGGCCAAAATAGACGTCGTTGGTGGCGATGAGGGGAATATCGAGCGCGTAGGCAAGGTCAATAAAACGTGCCTCTGTTCTGGCCTCGCTTTCCTCGCCGTGACGCATGATTTCCATATACAGGCGGCCTGGAAACATCGACGCCAGTTGCCCCGTGAGAGCGCGAGCCGCGTCATTCTGTCCATCGATCAGCAATCGACCGACCGGCCCATCCGGGCCGCCGGTCAGCGCAATCAGCCCATCGGCATGGGCGGCCAAATCCTCAAAAGTGATCTGCGGCGCTTCGCCGGCATCCGTTTCCAGAAAAGCCTTGCTGGAAAGAGCCATCAAGTTCTGCCAGCCGGTTTCGTTCTGCACTAACAGCACGACCCAGTCAGGGTCCACCGACCGGGTAGCGGCGCGAGCTCCGGTCTGGTCATCTTGGCGGCCCGATGTGACGGCAATTTCCATACCGACAATTGGCTGAACGCCCTCTTTCAGGGCGGCTTCCGAAAACTCGAGCGCCCCGAACAAGTTGCCCCTATCTGTGATGGCGACCGCCGGCATCTGCGCATCGACGCAACGGCTTACAAGGTCGGGCACCTTGATGGCGCCTTCCGACAACGAATAGGCGGAATGGACATGTAAATGAATGAAATCGGCATGTGGCATGTGGACGCCTTCGAGTCTAAGCTGACTCCAGAATTTCATACTTGATTGGCAGGGCCAACATCCGGCCTTGGCCCGAAGGTTAGTTGAGCGAAGGTATCAATATTTCCAACATGTTGCTGAGATAGTGGAGACGAACGAATGACTGAGACCTCAGGTCGCATAACCCTGGATACGGACGAATCGTTGCGGGGCGCCTATGGCGAGACCATGGAAATCGCCGTCACGAAGGCACGCCCGGCGCTGGATAAATTCAGCCGGGAATTTATTTCCCGTTCACCGTTCCTGTGCATTGGCACCTCGGGCGCCGACGGCAAGGCCGACGTTTCGCCGCGTGGTGACCCACCCGGTTTCGTTCAGATTCTGGATGACAACACCATTTTTATTCCCGATCGACCGGGCAACAATCGGCTGGATACGTTCGGAAATATTGTTGAGAACGCCAATGTCGGTTTGCTGTTCATCGTCCCTGGGTTTGACGACACTCTGCGGGTGAATGGCAAGGCATCGATCGTTCAGGATCAGGCGATCCTTGATCGCTGCGAAGTGAACGGCAAAGTTCCGAACGCTGGTGTTCTCGTCGAAGTCAACGAGGCCTTCATGCACTGTGCGAAGGCATTCAAGCGGTCCAAGTTATGGGATTCCAACGTTCAGCAGGACCGCAAGGAAATGCCATCCTTGGCTAAGATCATCCTCGAACAGGTGGCGGCTCCTGACGCTCCGCCAACCGACGCGGAGGTCAAGGAAGGTGACGAGTTTATCGAAGACAACTATGTCACCGGGCTCTACTAGAACCGGACCATCACGCGAAATCAGACGGAGCGTTGGCCCTCTCCCCTATCGGGTGTTGGTCAGCGCTCCGTCGGCGATGGTGATTTCGCGATCCATAGTGTCTGCCAGCGCCGGGTTGTGGGTGGCGATGAGAGCCGCCAGGTGTGAGTCCCTCACCATCCCCATAAGAGACTGAAAGACATGATCAGCTGTGGATTGGTCGAGGTTTCCCGTGGGCTCGTCAGCCAGCAGCAGCGTTGGTCCATTCGCAAGCGCGCGAGCAATAGCGACGCGCTGCTGCTCACCGCCGGACAAGCGGCCCGGACGGTGGTTCTCCCGGTCTGCTAATCCCAGCTGGCCAAGTAGTTCACGGGCACGTTGTCTGGCCGCGCCACGCGACACGCCGGTAATCATCTGCGGCATTACGATGTTTTCGAGCGCGCTAAACTCCGGCAACAAATGATGAAACTGGTAGACGAAACCCAGTTTCTTGCCGCGTAATTGGGTGCGCCGTCGGTCACTGGCGTTCGCGCAGTGCTCACCCTCAACGATCACTTCTCCTGAATCCGGGCGCTCCAGCAGCCCGGCTATCTGTAATAGGGTCGATTTTCCAGTGCCCGAGGCACCGGTTAACGCCACCACCTCGCCTGGCTTGACGGTAAGATCAACCCCCCGGAGCACGGCAATGTCGGTGGTACCCTGATGGAATGTCCGCACCAGACCGCGCAGCTCAAGGACCGGAGCCCCCTCACTCATAGCGCAGCGCCTCAACCGGATCGAGCCGCGCTGCGCGAAAAGCCGGGTAAAGCGTGGCAAGGAAAGACAGGCCCAGTGCCATGCCGACAATTGCCGCGACCTCACCGCCATCTATCTTGGCCGGCAATTGCGACAGGAAGCGGATTTCGGGGGCGAATAGTTCTGCGCCCGAGAGGCTTTCGATCCACGATCGAATGGCGTCGATATTGGTCGCAAATGCGAGGCCGAGCCCAACGCCGAGCAGCGTTCCGGCAACACCAATTGCGGCGCCATTCATGAAAAATATGCGCATCACCTGGCCTCGAGTGGCGCCCATAGTGCGCAGAATAGCAATGTCCCGCCCCTTGTCCTTAACCACCATGATCAGCCCGGCAATGATATTGAATGCAGCGACCAGAACGATGAGCGCGAGAATCACGAACATCACATTGCGCTCAACCTGGAGCGCATTGAAGAAATGCGCATGTTGCTGGCGCCAGTCCACCACCCGTGTCGCAGGGCCTGCGGAATCCCTCACTGGCCCGCGCAACGCGCCTACCGAATCAGCATCGATTGTCATGAGCTCAATAGCTGACGCAGCGCCTTTCAATTTGAAATGCACTTGCGCGAGGCCAAGCGGCATAAAGATAAAACCGCTGTCGTATTCGTACATGCCGATTTCGAAGGTGGCAGCGACCGTATAATTTCGGGCACGGGGAACGGAACCAAAAGCGGTTGCCGTCGACTCAGGTGAAATCAGCCCAAGCTTGTCTCCGGGGTCCAGCCCGAGGCGACGGGCCATGCGATCGCCAATCAGAATGCCCTCACCTGCCTTGAACACTTCGATTGAGCCGCGCGTGATATTGCCAGCCAGAATTTTTATGTTGGCAAGGTCGCTACCATCAATTCCCCGGACGATAGCGCCGGTCGCAGCGCCGCGTACAGTGGCCATAACCTGGCCTTCAATGATGGGTGTGGCGCTGACAACGCCTTCGACATCCTCGAGCTGCATCGCGAGGCCGCCATAGTCGGTGATGCCTTCCGCGCTGACCGCCTTGACGGTCATGTGCCCGTTCAATCCGAGAATGCGGGTCAAAAGTTCTTCGCGAAAGCCGTTCATCACTGACATCACGACAATCAGCGTCGCAACACCCAGTGCGATTCCGATCAATGAAAACGCGGTAATTACTGATACGAACCCCTCGGCTCTGCGGGACCGCAGATACCGAAATGCAACGAGGCGTTCGAATGGAGAGAACACGCGTCAGGCCTCAGCTCAATCGTGCAATTGCGGATTCAATGGATAGTTCCTCTTTGTCGCCGTCGCTGCCGCGGCGTTTCAATTCAACAACACCATTCTTGAGGCCGCGTGGACCCACAGCAAGTTGCCAGGGCACACCGATCAAATCCATATTCGCAAACTTTACCCCGGCCCGCTCATCGCGGTCGTCATAAATGATCTCCACACCGGCTTTTTGAAGATCGGCATACAGCTTATCGCACGCCGCGTCGCAGGCGTCGTCACCAGCCCGAAGGTTGATCAAACCGACCTTGAAGGGCGCAATGGATTCAGGCCAGATGATTCCGGATTCATCGTGACTGGCTTCGATGATGGCGCCCACAAGGCGCGAGACACCGATACCGTGTGAGCCCATCTCAACAGGCACGTCAGCCCCCGAGGAATCGGTAACCGTCGCGCCCATAGCAGTTGAATATTTGGTGCCGAAATAGAATATATGCCCGACCTCAATGCCCCGGCCTTCGTAGAGTTGGTCGGCGGCTACAGGGCAGTCAGCAGCATCGTGCATTTCATCGGTTGCGGCATACAGGGTTGTCCATTCATCCACGATCGGCTGAAGGTCGCTTTCAAAGTCGACATCCAGGTCGAGCGGATTGGTCTTGAACCAGGATTTGTCGCAATAGACGGCGCTCTCGCCGGTATCTGCCAGCACGATGAACTCGTGAGATAGATCGCCGCCAATTGCGCCGGTATCGGCCCGCATCGGAATGGGGGTCAACCCAAGCCGGGCGAAACAGCGCAAGTAAGCCACAAACATCTTGTTGTAGGAGCGCACGGCACCGGCGGCATCGATATCGAAGGAATAGTTGTCCTTCATAAAGAACTCCCGACCCCGCATGACACCGAAGCGCGGCCGCACCTCGTCCCGAAACTTCCAGTGGATCTGGTACAGGTTTATCGGCAGGTCACGATAGCTTTTGACGGCGTTGCGAAAAATGTCAGTGACGACTTCCTCGTGAGTTGGGCCATAAAGCAATGAACGGTCATGGCGGTCCGTGATCCGCAGCATTTCCTTGCCATAGTCATCATACCGACCGCTCTCCTGCCATAGTTCGGCCGGCTGGATCGTCGGCATCAGAACTTCCTGCGAGCCCGCCGCATCCATTTCTTCTCGCACAACCTGCTCGATGTTGCGCAGCACCTTGTACCCCATGGGGAGCCAGCTATAGATACCGGCAGCTGACTGGCGCACCATGCCTGCGCGCAACATCAGCCGATGTGAGACAATCTGGGCCTCGGCCGGGTTCTCTTTCAGAGTGGGCAGAAAATATCGCGAAAGCCTCATCGGCGTCCCTTCTCGTTCGATCGTGCGGGGCGGGTCCGAGTTTATGCCGAATGCCGCGCGAAAGCGCAATGAAGCGCGCGCGATTAGCTATTGCTGCAGCTTGCTGCACGCCTCAGCAATGGCGTGGGCCGATTCCGAGCCAAGCTGCTCGCCATTGAAAAAGAGGTCGCCGTTGCTGATGATCACCGTGCCGACAGACAACTCTGCGGCCCGCAATTGATCGAGGTTCGAGCCCGCATCGATCTGGAGCAGCTGTTCGAGGGGGATGTCGATCGGGAGATAGTATTCGTGATCATTTGCGAGATACAGGCTGCCGTCACCATGCAGATTAACTGAATCGCCGTTCCCATCGCCTTCGGGCCGGTAGGTCACGTCGTCATCTGGCACGTGTTCGCTGATGGAACCACAAACGCCTTCGTCGACGCGAACGGTATCCGCCGCCGCTGGCAGCGCGAAGGCTGACAGGATAAGACCGGAGAACAGGGCACGTCTTAGGAACATGTGCTCCATGCTAATGAGTGAGCCTTAACGCATGGTTTAGGCCTCAGCGGCCATCCAGGGCGGCTTCAGAGCCTCAATTTGAGCAAATACCGGGCAGGTTTTGCGGTGCGCGTCGGGTAAATAGCCCGTGCTGACCAGAAATTCGCGGACAATTTCCGGTCCTGTGAACTTGAACGTTGCCCGAAACTGCTTCACCCAGGCATCCAACGGCAATGGATGGCTTGCATCCAGCCAAGCCGCAAATGACCCGTAGTTACGCTGAAGAGTCAGGATGGCCTGTGCATTGACGATGGCGGCATTGACCTTCAGGCGGTTGCGAATGATCCCTGCATCATCAAGTAGCCGGGCGCGCTCAGCATCACCGTAGGCCGCGACCGTGCCTATTCGAAACCCGTCATATGCGAGTTCGAAAGCGTCTTTCTTTTTCAAAATAGTCAACCACGACAGGCCGGCTTGGTTGATCTCGAGCACCAGTCGGCCAAACAGTTTGTCATTGTCGCGGATCGGGAATCCGTATTCAGTATCATGATACGGCCCGTGAAACGGATGTCCCGGCGCCTCGTCACAATAGCTGCTCATATCCGCGCCTATTCGCCCAGAGAGATGAGGCCGGATTCAATGACGTAAATCGCAATAGCGGCAAGGACCGCAGTGACCGCCGTCGTAATCAGGGCTTTGAACCAGAGCCGCGGCTTTTCCGGTGCGCTCTCGGTATGCCCGGGTTCTGGAGATTTTGTCGGGCTGACACCAAAGGGAAGCGCGATGAACCAGACGATCCACCAGATAACAACAAATACCAATGCACCTGTAAAAATACTCAACGTATGTCTCCGTCAAACCTGCTCAAGCTCAACAAGGGTGCCGCAGAAGTCCTTGGGATGCAAAAACAGCACTTGCTTGCCGTGGGCGCCAATTTTTGGATTGCCGTCTCCTAAAACTCGTGCGCCTGCCTTCTCGAGGTCAAGCTTGGCCTGCTCGATATCATTCACTTCATAACAGACATGATGCATACCGCCCGCCGGGTTCTTTTTCAAAAAACCGGATACGGCTGAGTCGTCACCAAGTGGTTCCAGGAGCTCGACCTTGGTATTGGGAAGCTCGACGAAAACTGTGGTCACGCCATGCTCTGGTAATGCGAGTGGCGTCGACACGGTGGCGCCGAGAGTGTCACGATACAGCGCGGCCGCAGCCTCGAGGTCTGGCACGACAATAGCCACGTGGTTTAGCCGTCCGATCATTGCTGTCTTCCTTCTATCCGACCTGAACCGACGTTACACGCGCACGAGGTGCACGTCGATCAATGGTCGCTTGCCGTGGCTCTTGGTGATCATGCGACGGGTTGTTAAACGGACCGCCTCTTGAAGCGCGGCATCGTCCCGGCGCTGCCGCTTCGGTAATGCGCGCGCCGCCGATGCTGCTGCTATCGATATCTCAGCAACGACAGTCTCGTCACCGTCCTCATCCAGAATGCCACGGCCGGTAATGGCCGGGTCTTGCAACAGGGCACCGTTTGCATCGGCGATCACCGTCACAAACACTGCGCCGTTCTCCATCAACCGGCGGCGCGCGCGGATCGATGCATGGGTCGGTGCCACCATTTTCGCCCCGTCCACAGCCAACCGCCCGGTTGGGACTTCGCCAACCACCTCCGGCTCGCCGGGTGCCAGCTTCAACACATCGCCGTTGCTAATCACCGGTGCGGCATCCACACCGATCTCTTCAGCCAGCTCGGCATGGGAAATTAGGTGGCGAGACTCACCATGTACCGGGACAACAATATCCGGGCGCACCCAGCTATACAGCGTGCGCAGCTCGTCGCGTTGCGGATGGCCGGACACATGAACATCCGGGTCCCGCTCATCGATAATCTCGATACCGCGTTCCGCCAGGCGATTGTGCATGCGGCCGATAGATTTTTCGTTCCCCGGAATAATCTTGGACGAGAAGATAACGGTATCGCCGCGGGCCAATGAAACACGGGGGTGCGTATTACCCGCAATCCGCGCCATGGCGGCGCGTGATTCACCCTGACAGCCGGTGCAGATGAACAGGACTTGTTCCGGATGCAGTGCGGCGCCCTCCTCCTCTCGCAACACACGCATGTCATCATCAAGCAAACCAGCCTCGCGAGCCGCTGCCAGATAGCGCCAGAGTGAGCGGCCGGCCAACGCGACTTCGCGTCCTGCGGCACGGGCGGCATGTATGACTGAGGTAAGACGGGCGACGTTGGACGCAAAAAGGGTCACTGCGATGCCGCCCTTGCGTCCCACGATAAGTGTTTCAAGTCGGGCCCGGACGGTCGCTTCTGACCCGGACCACCCCTCCTTAATAACATTGGTAGAATCGCCTACGACGGCAAGCACGCCAGCATCACCCGCCTTGCGGAAGGCGGCCTCGTCGGTCAACGCACCAATCATGGGTTCGGGGTCAAGTTTCCAATCCCCAGTATGCAGAATCGTGCCAGCGGCAGTTTCGATCAGCAGGGAATGGGCCTCGGGAATGGAGTGCGTGACCGGGACATAACGTACATCGAATGGGCCGAGCTGCAATTTTCCGTCGTCAGGAATGATATGCAGCGGCACTCGGTCGAGCAGGCCAAAGTCGCTGAGCTTATCGCGTAATAATGCCGCCGCAAATCGGGTCGCATAGATCGGGCAATTGAGGGTCGGCCACAGGTAGGGCACAGCACCAAGATGGTCCTCATGTCCATGCGTGATCACCAGCCCGACGAGGTCATTTCGGTGTTCGGCCAGAAACCCGGGATCCGGCAGCACCAGGTCGACACCAGGCAACAACTCATCTGCAAAGGTGAGGCCGAGATCGACCGCCAGCCATTTTCCGCCAGTGTAATAGGTGTTGAAATTCATGCCAATCTCGCCGGTCCCACCAAGTGGCACGAAATACAGTGCATCCGAAATGAGGTCCGGGACGAGATCCGGCATGGTGTTCTTCACGCTATTGCGGCCGATTGAGCTGGTAGATGGAATGCAGACCGCGAATCGTCAGGTCGGCATCAACCTCGTCGACCGCTTCAGTCCCGCCGGCAAAAAGATTGGCCAACCCGCCCGTCGCAATTGTTGTCATGGGTGCGCCATACTCTGCCTTCATTCGCCCGACAATCCCTTCTATGAGGCCGATATAGCCCCAGTAGATACCTGATTCCATCGCCGGTACTGTGGAACGGGAAATCACCGCATCCGGCTTGCGGACAGCGATGCGGGGCAGCTGTGCCGCCGCCTGATGTAGTGCCTCTAGTGACAGGTTGATCCCCGGCGCGATAACACCGCCTTCATAGGCACCGGTCTCACTGATGGCATCAAAGGTGGTGGCGGTGCCGAAATCGAGAATAATCAACGCGCCCTCGAAGCGGCCTTTCGCGCCCACGGCGTTGACCAGCCTGTCGGCGCCAACCTCTTGCGGTCGGTCCACATGAACTTCGATGCCCAGAGAAACCCCGGCCTCGCCGACAACGAGCGGGCGACACTCACAATAGGTTTCACACAGGTCGCGGATAGCGTGGAGACCCTGCGGCACCACTGTGGAGACAATGGCAGCATCAATATCTGATAAAGCCATGTCCTGCCGGGCCAGTAGTTGGCCGAGCCATACAGCGTATTCATCGGCCGTGCGGCGTGGGTCAGTTGCCGCGCGCCACTCTCCCCGCACCGTATCACCATCGAAAATGGCGAACACAGTGTTGGTATTGCCGATATCAATTGCCAGCAGCATTGCTGTCACCCTCTTGGCCGAAAAATACATCGCCGGCTGTAATTAGTCGTCTGTCGCCATTGTGGAGCATCAATATCAGTGCTCCATCATCGTCAATTCCACTAAACGTGCCGTGCAGCGATTCGCGAGGCAAATTGGCTTGTATGCTGTAGCCGAGCGCGAACGTGCGCGCCAGCCACGCCTCACGAATTAGCGCGAAGCCCTTCGTTTCCCACACCTCAAGCCAAATATCCAGCGCTGCGAGGTAATCCGACAATGTGGTGTTGAGATCGTAATCCAGGGCGCCGGCGGCAAGGAGGCTGGTGGACCCCTGTGGCCCCTGAATATCGGGGTGGTGTTCGACATTCACGCCGACCCCCAACACCAGCCAGTCGATGACCGAAGCTCCCGTAGGCGATGTCCCGGAAGCGGACTCAAGGAGAATGCCGGAAATTTTTCTTCCATCCACCAAAACATCGTTCGGCCATTTGCAGAGAACTTTATCAGCCTCGCCAAGAGCCTTGGTGACCATGTCAAAGATAGCGAGCGACGCAACAAACGATACCTGGGCGGCAACGACGGGCGCACATTGCGGACGAAGCAGCACCGAGGTGAAGAGATTACCGGGTGGCGATACCCAGGTGCGCCCTCTCCGACCGCGCCCCGACGTCTGGGATCTGGCCCAAACAACTGTGCGCGCAGGCGCCCCGTCCATTCCAAGTTGTTTCGCTTCATCATTGGTGCTCGCCACCGCGTCGACAGCGAGAAGGCGATAGCCATCAGGAATATGGGGTTCCGGCATGGGCCGGGCACATGTCAGTGGAGAAGCGCCCGGGCCGCCGCAGCTGCACCTGACAGCACTGGCGCCGGATAAGCGAAGAAAAACGCTGTAATGATTGCGGACACGCCGATGATCACTCTCAGCTCCGTCCCGACCGGGCGGTCAAATGGCTCACCGGGTTTGTCGAAATACATCACTTTGACGATACGAATGTAGTAGTAGGCACCAACGACACTCGCCAGCACGCCGATAACGGCGAGACCGATCAACCCTTCCTGAACAGCCGCCAGGAAGACGTACAGCTTGCCGAAGAATCCGGCGAGCGGCGGAATGCCTGCCATTGAGAACATGAAAATCGCAAATGCGAGCGCGAGCGGCGGATTGGTGCGGGATAACCCTGCCAGATCATCAATCTTTTCAACCATCTGGCCGCGTTGGCGCATTGCGAGGACGCAGCCGAAGGCGCCAACGGTCATGACCATATAAATGGCGAGGTAGATCAAAACGCCCCGGACGCCCTCCTCTGTCCCGGCTGCCAGACCGACCAGCGCATATCCGACATGGCCGATGGAGCTATAGGCCAACAGGCGTTTGATGTTCGATTGACCAATGGCCGCGAACGCACCGAGCGCCATGGACGCGATAGAGACGAAAATAATGATCTGTTGCCACTGATCAAACGCCTCGACAAACGGGCCCATGAAAACCCGCAGCAACAATGCCATGGCCGCAATTTTGGGCGCGGCCGAGAAGAAAGCCGTAACCGGTGTCGGCGCGCCTTCGTATACGTCCGGCGTCCACATATGGAACGGTACTGCAGATACTTTGAACGCCAGGGCCGCAGCCACAAATACCAGACCGATCAGCAACCCGATCGCTGGGCCATCCGTGCCCGCAGTATTGGCAAACGCCAAGCCGATTTGCTCAAACCCGGTGCCGCCTGAGAACCCATAAACCATCGACGAGCCATACAGCAGCAAGCCTGAGGATAGAGCGCCGAGGACGAAATATTTGAGGCCGGCTTCGGATGAGCGCACTGAGTCACGGCGGAACGCAGCTACGATGTAGAGGGACAGGCTCTGCATTTCGAGGCCAATGTAGAGCGAGATGAGATCGTTCGCCGAGATCATCATCATCATGCCGAGCGTGGCAAACAGAATGAGAATCGGGAACTCGAACCGGTTCATCCCTTCGCGTCGATAATACCCAATACCGAGCAACAACGTGACCGCAGCACCGATCAACACCAGCGCCTTCATGAAGGTGCCGAAGGTATCGGCGATATAGAGCCCGCCGAAAGTAAAACTTGTTTCGCCGTCGATCGACAAAACCATCACCAGTGCCGCCGCCATGGCAGCGGCACTTGCCCAGGTGATGAGCAACGTTGAACGATTGCCGAGGAATACACCGACCATCAACAGGATGACCGAAGCGCCGGCCAGAAAAATTTCCGGCAGGGCGACAACGTAATCTGGCGCGGTGAACTCGGTCATCGGGTATCTCTATTTAAGCAAATCAAGCACGGTTTCAGGTGTGGCACTGGCGAGCGCGGTGCCCACGCCCATGTCGCTGGCAATAGCAATCTGGCTCAGCAAGTTTTCCACCGACACATGCAGAACCATGAGAAACGGTTTTGGATAGATGCCCATGAACAGGGCCAGTCCGACCAGCGGCACGAAAATCGCGATTTCACGCCAGTTCAGGTCAGTTATGTTCTTGAGATTTTCTTTGGTCAATTCGCCGAAAATGACCCGACGGTAGAGCCACAACATATAGGCCGCGCCGAGGATGATGCCGGTGAGCGCCAGCATCGCGACCCAGGTATTGGCCTGGAAGGCACCGACAAATACCAGCATTTCACCAACGAACCCGCTGGTGCCAGGCAGGCCGACAGATGCGAGCGTAATGACGAGAAAGACCACGGCGTAAATCGGCATCCGGTGCACAAGGCCGCCATAGGCCGAAATTTCGCGGGTATGCATGCGGTCATACACCACACCAACACAGAGGAACAAAGCGGCCGAAACGACGCCATGGCTGAGCATCTGAATGATGCCGCCCTCAATTCCCTGTTGATTGAACGTGAACAGACCAATGGTGACGATGCCCATATGCGCCACTGACGAATAGGCGATCAGCTTTTTCATGTCCTGCTGCATCAACGCCACGAGCGATGTGTAGATGATCGCGATAATCGAAAGCGAGAAGATGAGCGGCGTAAAAAAGTCGCTGGCCTCGGGCAGCATCGGCAACGAGAACCGCAGGAAGCCGTATCCGCCCATTTTCAGCAATACGCCCGCCAGAATGACTGAGCCAGCGGTCGGTGCTTCAACGTGAGCGTCAGGAAGCCACGTATGGAACGGCCACATCGGTACCTTGACCGCGAAGGACGCGAACAGGGCAAGCCATAGCCAGGTTTGCACCTCGGGCGCAAAATTGTGGGCCATGATGGTCGGAATGTCGGTCGTGCCGGTCTCCAGATACATATAGAGAATGGCGATGAGAAACAGCACCGAACCGACAAGGGTGTAGAGGAAAAACTTGAAGGCCGAATAGACCCGGCGCGCGCCACCCCAGATCCCGATAATCAGATACATCGGAATCAGCATGCCCTCGAAGAAGATGTAGAACATGATGAAATCGAGCGATGAAAACACGCCGATCACCAATGTTTCCATCACAAGGAACGCGACCATAAATTCACGCACACGATGCTGGATCGAGGTCCACGACGCGAGCACACAAATCGGTATCAGGAATGTCGTCAATACGAGGAAGAAGACCGAGATTCCATCAACACCGAGGTGATAGCCGATATTGAAGCCTTCAATCCAAGGCACCTGTTCCACGTATTGGAATGACGCGGTTGTCACATCGAAAAAGGCGAGCAACAGCAACGACAAACCGAACGTGACAACGGACGTCCAAAGGGCGACCTGCCGGGCATTGCGCGCAATTGTCTCTTCGTCACCACGCGCAAGCAGGATGAACGCCGCGCCGACGAGCGGCAGGAACGTGATGGTCGAAAGAATTGGCCAGTCGCTCATCGTTCCACTCACGTCCGCACGAATAGAAACCACGTTACGACGCCGGCCAAGCCGAGCAACATCGCGAACGCATAATGATAGAGGTAACCGCTCTGCATACGGGCGGCGCGGCGGGCGATATTCATCGCGGCATTTGCCATGCCATCGGGTCCGATGGCGTCAATGACGCCGCCGTCGCCCTGTTTCCACAAACCGTAGCCGAGGTATTTCGCTGGCCGGATGAAGACCACTTCGTAGAGTTCGTCGAAATACCATTTGTTGTAAGAGAACAAGTAAAGCGGACGAACGCGGGCGGCAATCCGGGCCGGCAGATCGGGCCGGATCATAAAGAAATAATAGGCCGCCGCTATGCCCACAACCGCAGCTACCGTCGGCAGGGCTTTGACCCAGAAAGCGACGTGGTGGGCGTCATGCAAGGCAGGGTGTTCATGCAGGACCAGAATGGAATTGCCCCAGAAATCGGTCTCGCCACCCACCATTGGCATCAGCAGGTAGCCGATAACGATGGCGCCAATGGCCAGCACAATCAGCGGGATGGTCATCGATGGCGGCGCTTCATGCACGTGCGCCATGACCTTCTCATCTGCCCGTGGTTTGCCGTGGAACGTCAAGATGATCAGACGCCAGGAATACAGCGCGGTCAGTACCGCTGCAACGAGGCCGGCCCAATAGGCATACATGCCAAGCCCGGTGTTGGCGGCAAAGGCAGATTCGAGAATGATGTCCTTCGAGAAGAATCCCGAGAAGAACGGCACCCCTGCCAGCGCTAGGCTACCAATCCACATCATCGCGTAAGTAAGCGGGATGGCTTTCCAGATGCCTCCCATCTTGCGCATATCCTGTTCATCAGACATCGCATGGATAACTGCGCCTGAGCCCAGGAAGAGCAATGCCTTGAAGAAGGCATGGGTGGTCAGATGGAAAATGCCGGCGGAATAGGCCGAGACGCCGCAGGCAAAGAACATATAGCCGAGCTGACTGCAGGTGGAATAGGCGATGACCCGCTTTATGTCGTTCTGAGTCAGGGCGATGGTCGCCGCAAATATCGCGGTGGTAGCGCCGATGAACGTCACGACTGCGAGTGCGATCGGCGCATACTCGAAGAGCGGCGAACACCGTGCGACCATAAAGACGCC
>JABJCZ010000099.1 GCA_018668475.1 Alphaproteobacteria bacterium
GGCAATGCGACGCTCCGAAGTCTCAAGTCACGGCCCGCGTCGTCGCCGACTACATCGCAGGCATGACGGATCGTTTCGCTTTCCTTGAACATCAAAGACTATTCGAAATATCCGGATAAATGAACGTTTTTAAATATTTACGGGATGTTGTTGCAAGCGAAATTGAGGCTATTTCAGCGGCTGGAGATTTGCCCGCAGACCTCGATACATCGAACGTCAACGTCGAACCACCGCGCGAGGTGTCTCATGGAGATGCCGCGACCAACGCAGCGCTGGTTCTGGCCAAACAGGCGCGGTGCAAGCCGCGCGATATAGCTGAAATGCTGAGCCCGCGGCTACTGGCTCGGGACGAGGTCGTCGCGGTGGATATCGCCGGACCCGGTTTCGTCAACTTGCGGCTGGCTGACGGATTTTGGCAGGATCGCTTGCGAGACGTGCTGGTCGCAGGTGCCGATTACGGCATTTCGAATATTGGCGAGGGCCGGGCGGTCAATGTCGAATACGTTTCTGCCAACCCAACCGGGCCGCTACATGTAGGCCACGGGCGTGGCACCGTATTTGGCGACGTGTTGGCCAGTTTGCTGACTCACGTGGGCTATAACGTGACCCGGGAGTATTACATCAACGATGCAGGTGCGCAGGTTGATGTGCTGGGGCGCTCGGTGCATTTGCGATATCGCGAGGCACTGGGGGAGGAAATTCCCGCCGAGGCATATGAAGGCGCCTATCCGGGCGACTATCTGGTTCCGGTGGGGCAGGCGCTGGCCACGAAACATGGAGATAAGTTTCAGGCATCGCCTGAAGGTGAGTGGCTTGCATCATTCTGCGGTGACGCCGTAGACGCGATGATGAATTATATCCGTGATGACCTTGCCGCCCTGGGTGTTCGTCATGACGTATTCACGTCTGAGCGGGCTTTGGTGGAGCGAGGACAGGTTGATACGGCATTTGCAGCGCTGGAAGCCGACGAGCTGATTTACACCGGTGTGCTGGAGCCGCCCAAGGGAAAGCCGCCGCCGGATGACTGGGAGCCGCGCCCACAAAGTCTGTTCCGGTCTACCGGGTTTGGTGACGATGTTGACCGGCCACTGAAAAAATCCGACGGATCATGGACCTACTTCGCCACTGATATTGCTTATCACGCCGACAAGGTCAGTCGTGGCTTCCTGGACATGATCGATGTCTGGGGCGCGGACCATGGAGGTTATGTCAAGCGCATGGGGGCCGCAGTCAAAGCGCTGTCCGGCGGAGAAGCGGCGCTGGATGTGAAATTGTGTCAGCTTGTAAAGCTGCTCGATGGCGGTGAACCGGTTCGGATGTCCAAACGGTCTGGCCAGTTTGTCACACTCCGCGATGTTGTTGACCGAGTCGGCAAGGATGTGGTGCGTTTCATCATGTTGACGCGCAAAAATGATGCCGCTCTGGATTTCGATCTGACGCAGGTGACAGAGCAGTCCCGCGACAACCCGGTTTTCTATGTCCAGTATGCCCATGCGCGTGTTTGTTCAGTGTTTCGCAATGCCGCTGCGGAGGTGCCGGCGGCGGCGTTTACGCCGGCCAAATTGGCGGCAGCACCGCTCGACCGGTTGACCCACCCGGCGGAGCTTGATTTGATCAGACGGCTCGCGGCCTGGCCGCGCGTGGTTGAGGCAGCGGCCCTTGCCCACGAACCGCATCGGCTGGCCTTTTATTTGCATGACCTTGCCGCTGATTTTCACCTCTTGTGGAACAAGGGGAAAGAGGAGCCCGCCGTGCGCTTTATTGTGGCTGATGACACAGAGATAACCCGGGCCCGACTGGCATTAATTTCGGCTGTGACCGTGGTGATCGCTGCAGGATTGGGTATCTTCGGTGTCGAGCCTGCCAAGGAGATGCGTTGATGGTTGAGGACGAAGATCGCCGCGAGCCGAATCTGGGCACTGCGGAAATCAAGCCAGATATTGAAGAGCGGGCTTTTGGGGCCGATGATGGCTCTGCGGCAGCGAGCGGCGACACGTCTTACGCGCCTGCAGACGGCGAGGGGCGCGCAAACGAAACCCCGCGCGCCAAGTTGATGCCAATGTGGTTGCTGATTGGTGCCGTCGCACTGGCGGGTGTGGTTTGGTATTTCAGCGATCAGGCGGACAATGGAACCGGCACAGATGCCGACGTGCCGCTGATTTCTGCAGAGGATGGCCCGGTCAAGGTGCGTCCGGAAGAGCCGGGCGGGCTCGATGTGCCGAACCGCGACAAATACGTTTACAAGAGTTTGACAGATGAGACAGCAGAGCCAGATGTCGAGCAGCTGTTGCCGCCACCGGAAGAGCCCGTTGAATCCATCGTCGAGGCCGTGGAAACGGCAGCCGACGAGGCCGCTGAGGCGCAGGTAGCCGCGACCAGTGAAACGGAACAGCTTGATGTCGCCGCGGGCGAAACAGCGAGTCCGGAAGAAATTTCAGCGGCCGAGACGCCAAGCGAACCAGAGCCGGAAGCAGCATCCGAGCCGGTAGAAGTGGTCAAGGTTCAAGAGGCGTCCAGCGAGCAACCTGCTCCGGTTGAGCCCGCGCCAGCTATAGAGGCTCAAGCTGAACCTGAGGCAGAGCCAGCCAAGCCCACGACCGCTTCCAGTGCGGCGATTGCAGATAATTTCCGTGTCCAGTTTGCGTCGGCTCGGAGTGAAGACGGGGCTGAGAGCGAGTGGCGTAAATTGCAGGGCCGGCAAAGCGAATTGTTGGCGGGGCTGAATTTACGGGTCGTGCAGGCGGACCTTGGTGATAAGGGCGTGTGGTACCGGGCGCGTATTGGGCCGTTCAGT
Organism: Alphaproteobacteria bacterium; assembly: GCA_018668475.1. Lineage (GTDB taxonomy): Bacteria > Pseudomonadota > Alphaproteobacteria > UBA828 > UBA828 > JABJCZ01. The sequence goes on from JABJCZ010000099.1 coordinate 2,795, forward strand.
GATCGTGCCAGCGCGGGTGGGTTGTGCGATTCACTGAAAAAGGTCGGCGTCGACTGTTTCGTTGCCAAGAACTGAGCAGGGATTGACCGTTGAGTGTTGAGGCCGCATCGCGGGCTATTGTGCTGGGCTGTGCGGGGCCCGCCCTGTCAGAGTCGGAAATGGGTTTTTTCCGTGATGCGGATCCGTTCGGCTTCATTCTTTTCGCTAGAAATTGTGAGACGGCAGATCAGATACGGGCACTGATTGGCGATTTGCGGCGTGCGGTAGGGCGCCCCGATGCGCCGGTTTTGATTGATCAGGAGGGTGGGCGTGTCGCCCGACTGCCGTCGCCGGAATGGACGCGTCCGCCGTCGCAGGGGCAAATTGGTCATATAGACGCCACCTTGGGGTCGGATATTGGGGATCGTGCAGCCTGGGTGCATGGGGCGCTCATAGGGTCGGATCTTGCCGCTCTTGGCGTCAGTATCGATTGTGCACCGGTGCTCGATCTGAAACTGGCAGGGCAGAGCTCTGTTGTGGGGGACCGCGGGTTTAGCGAC
>JABJCZ010000100.1 GCA_018668475.1 Alphaproteobacteria bacterium
GGACGGGAGTCATAAGCAGTGCCGACGTGCTTGAGCCAATGGGAACCCCGGCGGGAAGAACGGCATCAAGCGCCTTGAACAGGTCAATTTTGAGTGCTTGGCGGTCTGGCGCGCATTCCTGCACAAACTCGGCGCCGTCGACCGCGGTTTCGGTTGTCTCGTGGACTGTTAATTGGTCCCGGCGTGCGCCCCGAGGTAGCCCGAGTTGTTGGATCGCTGCCCAAGCGCTATCAACTTGATCAGGCAGTGCGTCACGCGCTTTGGGGGAGGGGTCGGCAATGGCAACGGCGATACCCTGGGTCAGAAAGCAAGCCGCCCAGCCGGCACCAATCAGGCCGCCACCGATTATCGCAACCCGATTGATAGTTTCAGGTTCGGGAAAGGTCATGGGCGCCATGGGGGTGTCCGGCATCAGAGCGGCACTGTGCCGCGTCGTTCGGGAGCGGTGAGAAAGTCGAGATCGCAGCCGCGATCAGCCTGCTCCACATGGTCAATATACAACTTTGCCCAGCCACGCTCGGCTTCAATGTCCGGCGGCGACCATGCCGCACGACGGGCTGCCAGTTCCTCATCGGATACCAGCAATTGCAGTTCGCGTTCGGCCACATCCAGACGGATGCGGTCACCGCTTTTTATCAACGCCAGCGGCCCGCCAATGGCGGCCTCAGGCACGGCATGAAGCACCACGGTGCCGAAGGCGGTGCCGCTCATGCGGGCATCGGAGAGGCGCACCATATCCTTGATACCCCGCAGGGCGAGTTTTTTGGGGATGGGCAGATAGCCGGCTTCGGGCATGCCGGGCGCACCCTTTGGCCCGGCGTTGCGAAGCACCAGAATATCCTCCGGTTCGACATCAAGGTCCGGCGCATCGATGCGCGCGGCCATGTCTTTCAGCGAGTCAAATACCACGGCTCGACCTTCATGTCGCAATAGCTCAGGCGAGGCGGCGGATTGTTTTATGATGGCGCCATCCGGCGCAAGGTTGCCGCGCAGCACAGCAATGCCGCCCTCCGGAAAGACCGGCTCGGACCGGGTTTTCACGACATCCTGCGGCCACGCTTGGGGGGCATCGGCCAGTTCCTCACCGAGCGTGCGGCCGGTTACGGTCAGGCAGTCGAGGTCGAGCAGCGGGGCGAGTTCGCGTAAAACGGGGGCCATGCCGCCGGCGCGTTCAAGATCTTCCATGTAGTGTGCGCCGGATGGCTTGAGATCAACCAGGACCGGCGTTTCCCGACTGAGTTGATCAAGCCGGGCGTAATCGATGTTGAAGCCAAGTCGTCCGGCAATTGCCGCCAGATGAACAAGCCCGTTTGTGGAGCCGCCGATAGCCAGCAGCACGCGGAGTGCATTGGTGAGCGCCGCGTCAGTCATGATTTCCGAGGGCTTTGGGCCTGAGGCGCAAAGGGTGACGGCTTGGCGACCGGTCTCGCGAGCATGACGCAAGCGGTCGGCGTTCACAGCCGGTATGGCCGCGCCGCCGGGGAGCATCATGCCCATGGCCTCTGTCATGCAGGCCATCGTGCTGGCAGTGCCCATGACCATGCAAGTGCCGGCGGTCGGACATAGCTGGCCAGTGATTTCATCGATTTCCTCAGCGCTGACCTCGCCGCGCCGATGAGCGGCCCAATAGCGTCGGCAATCGGTGCAAGCGCCCAGTTGTTCGCCCCGGTGACTGCCGGTCATCATCGGGCCCGTGACGAGCTGGATGGCAGGCACATCGGCACTGGCGGCGGCCATTAGCTGCGCCGGTACAGTTTTGTCACAGCCGCCGACCAGAACCACCGCATCGAGCGGCTGGCCAGAAATCATTTCTTCCGTTTCCAGCGCCATGAGATTGCGAAAATACATGCTGGTCGGCGTGACAAACGATTCGCCAAGGGAGATTGTGGGAAACTCCAGGGGCAGGCCGCCGGCAGCGGTGACACCATCGCTGACCGCTTTCACCAGCTCTGGCACCGTGCCGTGGCAGCTGACGAAGCCGCTATAGGTATTGGCAATTCCAACGATCGGTTTGGCAAGGTCGGAATCGCGATAGCCCATGGATTTGGCAAAGGCTTTGCGCAGATAGAGTGAAAAATCCGCATCACCATAGTTTGCGAGCCGGCGGCGGAATCCGGTTTTCTGATTTGTCATAGGGTGGGTTATATCATTGACCGTCTGCAAGTCATCGCAGCAAGATCACGATGCGTTCGAAACCGGGTAAATTCAA
>JABJCZ010000010.1 GCA_018668475.1 Alphaproteobacteria bacterium
AGTCGGTGATCTGGAACTGGCCGGTATTGATATCGACCTCGACTTTGCAGAAGTCCGCGTTGAAGGCCACCATTGGTTTGGCAGCTTCAAAGAAGGCTGTGTGCTCAAGGCCACCGGACTCATTTTCCGGCATGTTGATGGGCGCCATGATAATGCGCTCAACGGCTTCACGGAATGTCTTCTTGATGTTTTCGTCTTTGGTATAGGTGACGAAGCCATCTTCGAATTTGAAGTCATCCCCGGTAGCGCCATCAAGCTCAAGGTCGTGCGCGATGAAGCGGCCGATTTTTTGCTTGAGCTCCTCACAGGCCTCGACGGCTGCCGAGACGAAGTATGAGCCGAAACGGGCACCAACGGTCCCGGCACCGAACGGGGTTGTGCCGGTATCGCCGTGTTGCAGGACCACATCGTCCGGATGGATGCCGAATGCGTAGGCAACCGCCTGTGCCAATGTTGTCTCATGGCCCTGTCCGCCCGGTGCGTCGCCCTCGAAGACCAGGGCTTTGCCGCGCGGGTCGAGACGAACCGTTGCCGCGCCGTAGCCCGGCTGGTTTTCCATCGGGACAAATAGTTCCGACGCCACACCAGAAAGCTCGACACCGAGACCAAAGCCGATACCGATGTACCGTCCTTCGGCACGGGCAGCTGCTTGTTCCTTGCGGAAGTCCGCGAGCTTGGCATAGTCCATCAGGTTGTCCCAAACCTTGATGAAATCACCGCTGTCGAAATACTCGTTGGTGATCGACATATGGGGAAGTTCGCTAACAAGGTTGTTCCGACGGACGTCGGCAGCCTCCATGTTGCAAGCTTTGGCGACCATGTCGATGGCACGCTCCATGGCAAAGCGAGGCGGCAACTCACCGAAGGCACGCGCAGGGGACAGCGCTGACTTGTTGGTCACCGCGACCTTGAGCTTCACATCGCCGATTGGCCAGTGGTAGGCGTTGGGTATTTCGACTGACCCTAAAAACGGCATCAAGTAACCCCAGTACACGCCCTCACAGCCGTCACCGCAATCGGCCAGGCCACGATTGCGCAGTGCAAGCAGCTTGCCATTCTTATCGGCCGCAATCTCGATCTCATGGGTCTGGTCGCGTTCCTGACTCACGGCCATGAGGTGTTCCTGGCGCGTCTCGATCCAGCGGATCGGGCGGCCAAGTTGCCTTGCGATATAAGCAATGAGGATCGGTTCGCGATAGAACGGCGCCTTGACGCCAAAACCGCCCCCCTGGTCGCGGGGTGCAATGACGCGAACTTTCTCTGCCGGAATTTCCAGAATATCAGACAGGGCGAGCCGGTCGATATGCGGACGCTGGGTTGTGAGATAGGCCAGCAAACCGTCAGATTCATCCCAATCAATCAGGGCACCCCGTGTTTCCATCGGTGCGACACCGGAGTGATGAGCCGTGAACTTCTCTCTGACGACGACATCGGCGCTCTGGAAGATTTTCTCTACTTCCGCGTCGTTCTCCGCCTGGGACTCTGCAGTGTCACCGCCGGTGAACGTCATCTCAAAAATAAGGTTGTCGTCCCAGCCTTCATGCACAATTGGCGCGTCTGGCTTGAGGGCATCTACGGGATTGCCAACATACGGCAGATCTTCGTAATCGACCTCGATCAGCTCGGCTGCGTCTTCCGCTACATACTTGTCGCGGGCGACAACTGCGGCAACTGGCTCGCCGTGGAAATGAACTTTGTTCACGGCAAGCGGCCAATGCTCAGGGTGATGGGCCGGCAGTGCCGGCGTCACAACCGGCTGCGGCATGGACAAAATTTTGTCCTTGATGCCATCACCAGTGTAGACCGCGACAACGCCCGGCATCGCTTCCGCTTTGCTGGTGTCGATGCTCTTGATGAGCGCGTGGGCCCGGTCGCTTCTCGTAAAAACGATATGCAAAGTGCCGGGGATTACAATGTCGGCAAGGTACTTGCCGCGTCCCGTGGTCAGCCGGTGATCTTCCTTGCGGTTGAACTCCTTGCCGACCCAACCCTTATTTTCAGACATAAATTTTCACTCCTGCTTAAATTCTGATGAACCTGCGTCTGGCGCGGTTCAACCACCCTGCTTGTCGGCTGCGTCAAGGACTGCCTCAACGATGTGCTGATAGCCCGTGCAACGACAAAGGTTGCCAACGAGGCCACGCCGCACTTCTTCTTCGGTTGGCTTCGGGTTGTCTTTCAGGAATTCGGTCATGTTCATCAGAATTCCCGGTGTGCAATAGCCGCACTGCAGTGCATGCTTTTCGTTGAATGACTTTTGCAGCTGTGTGAGCTCGCCACCCTGGGCGAGGCCCTCGACAGTCGTGAGTTCGTGGCCGTCGGCCTGGACTGCCAGCATGAGGCAGGACTTCACTGCCTCGCCGTCAAGGTGCACCGTGCAGGCGCCACAGACGCCTTCGTAAGTGCAGCCAACGTGGGTGCCCGTCAAGGCTGCCTTGTCGCGGATGAAATCCACAAGAAGCATGCGTTGCGGAACCGATTCTTCGTAGGCTTCGCCATTGATGGTGATGGTGACCGTTTGATTGCTCATTGTATTTGTCTCCTGAACCTGTTCGGCCTGCCGTTAGCTGGCTGCGCGCTGGAACGCGGTGGTGACCACCTCGGTACCGAGCGAGCGAATAAGCTGTTTGCGATAAGCCGGGTCTGCCCAGAGGTCACCCTGGGTCTCTGTTTCATTTGCTGCGGCATCGAGGGCGGCGCTGATGGCGTCCGCATCGTTACCTTTATTGCCGACGAGTGCGGCTGCTGCAGCACCCGAGTGGGCCGGCCCGTCGCCCAGGCCACCGATCGCAACTCGTGCCGATGTGCAGGCACCTGAGCCGTCGAGCTCGACATACGCACACACGCCGATAACGGGCAGGGCGTCCGTTACGAGGCCCCACTTCTTATAGGCGCTGCCGGCGTTCGCCGGAGCCGCAGGCATATTAATGGAAAGAAGGATTTCGTTTTCCTCCCGCGCTGTTTCCAGCGGTCCAAGGAGGAAATCATTGGCAGCGACGGAACGGCTGGCGCCACCCGCGCCGATCAGCTCCATCTCCGCACCAAGGCTCATTGTAACGGGCGGCATGCAGGCTGCGACATAGTTCCAGCACAAGCTGCCTCCGATGGTGCCTCGATTGCGCACCTGGCGATCACCAACACGGTCGGCGGCGTCGCGCATTGCCTGATAGGCTCCGTTCAGGCTTTCTGCCTCGGCGATCTCACGGTAGCGGGTCATCGCGCCGATGCGAACGCCATTGCTGTCTGCCGTGATCCCCTTCAGGCCGCTGACGCCTTGAAGATCCACAATGCAGCGCGGGCGCAACAGGCGTGATTTGATCGCCTGCATGATGCTCTGCCCACCAGCGACGAAAAAAGCGTCGCCCTCCGGATATTTTGCGAGGGCCGCGATGGCCTCGTCTACCGTCCCGGGACGGACATATTCTTCGATTGGTGCGGGATACATGATACCTCCTTAAAGTGTCGTCAATCGTATGATCGCAAGCTCAGCGCCGCGCCCCGGAATTCCGGTATGCCGGAAACGGGGTGGATCAGCCGAACCTGCTTGCTGCAGCCGCCAGATCTGAATACGCCGACTGGGCGGGGCGACTGCAAAATTTCCAGATCGTTCAAATAGCTCCTAACAAAGTGCGACGAACAACGGTGCGTCGGTTAGTTCCGAGCCGTCCAATCTCCGCCAGCAGTATAGCGCTGGAGAGCTTGGTTTTCACTCCGATATCTGTCGGTTTGTCGGGGTTAGCCGAAAAAATAGCGAACAATTGGCTCATCCACCAAACCTGGTCTCTGGCAGGCCCCTGACGCCTGTCCCGCTGACGGAAAATATGCCGCCTGAATTGGGTTTAGGTTCCGGGTTGCCGAAATGTGCTTGGGCATCTGGCCCAAGAAAATCAATCCTGCCCATTGAGGTGACATAAATAACGTCGAGGTCGTCACCACCGAACATGACGCTCGTAATCCACGGCACGGGCATCGGGATGCGCCGGACAATCTCGCCCTCTGGCGTGTAGCGGACCAGTTCACCCGCAACAATCCGCGCGTTCCACAAATAGCCCTCGGCATCAATGGTCGACCCATCAGGAATACCGTTTTCCTCTACAGTGCTGGCAAAGACGCGTTTGTTGCTGATATCGCCAGTCGCGAGGTCGTAGTCGTAGGCGTAGATCTCTTCTTTGTAACTATCTGTATGATAAAAGGTTTTTCGGTCCGGGCTCCAGCTTGGCCCATTATTGCAAACGATTCCGCGCTCAAGCTCATGCAGGCTGAGGTCCGGATCGAGGCGCCACAGGGCACAAATCGGTGACGCTGAAATTTCGTCCTCGCCGCCGGCGAAAAAGCGGCCCTTTGGGTCAACTTTGCCGTCGTTGAACATTATTCTCGGGTTGTCGGCGTCGGCTTCTACAATCAGCTCGGTGGCGCCGGTCTCAAGGTCCAGAAAATAGAAACCGTCGCGCATGGTCACAATGCCACCACCAGTTTTGCGCAATGCAAAGGCGCCGACGGTCTTGGGCAGGGTCCAGGTTCTTGTCTTTCCGCTGGTCGGCTCATAGCGCCAGACCTGCTGTTCGAGCATGTCGACCCAATACAATGCGCCTTCCTCGACGTCCCACACAGGGCCTTCGCCAAGATAATTGTGAGCATCTACAACACATTCGATGTTTACCATCGGTCAACTTCTCCCTGTGCGTATGCGTCCACCATTTCCGACAAGCGGATCATGAGACCAAAGGTCATGATGATCGCCGCTCCCGACATTGCCAACACCCCAATGGTGCGACTGATAGCCTCAGCCCCCGAACCGTGGCTCAGGTGTTCCCTTGATCCCAAGACCATGAACGGCAAAGACCGCGCCCGCCTGGAACTGCGGTTTTACTTCCGCGGCGAACCGATCATGGACGGCCGGGTGCTTCACCCGAGCCATTGACGTGACATAAAGAATATCCATATCGGGCCCGCCCCAGTTAACGCTGGTGACGTTGCGCACTGGCATACCGATCTGGCGCTCGATTTCGCCATCCGGCGTATATCGGATCAGTTCACCGCCAACGACCATGGCATTCCACAAGCAGCCCTCGGAATCGACTGTGGAGCCATCGTAG
>JABJCZ010000101.1 GCA_018668475.1 Alphaproteobacteria bacterium
GTTACTGGTGCTCTGCTCCGCTCAGGCGCGACCATTTCGGAAATCAATTGCGTGCGAAAGCATTTGTCCGCCATTAAGGGCGGACGACTGGGTGTCGCCTGCCATCCAGCTCAATTGATCACCCTGGCTATATCCGATGTGCCCGGTGACGACCCGGCGGTTATCGCCTCAGGCCCGACTGTGCCGGACCCCACAACTTTCGCCGATGCACTGGCTGTTCTCTCAAAATACGAGATTGCCGACCCTGCCAGCGTCATCTCGTTTCTCACAAAGGCGGAAACCGAATCACCCAAGCCTGGAGACCCGCGCCTCGCCAATGCGAGCCTGCGTATGATTGCCACACCGCAAGGCTCGCTCGATGCCGCAGCAAAGGTCGCGCGGGATGCCGGCTATCATCCAATTCTTCTAGGCGATGACCTCGAAGGTGAAGCCCACGAACTTGCCGCCGAACATGCCCGATTGGCAATGAGCCAGCAGAAAGGTGTCGCCATCCTGTCAGGCGGTGAAACCACCGTAACGGTCCGCGGGAATGGACGCGGTGGGCGCAATGCTGAATACGCCCTTGGCCTTGCACTGGCGCTGAACGGACACCCAGGAATTTTCGGAATAGCCTGCGACACAGACGGTATTGACGGCACTGAGGATAATGCCGGCGCGATCATTGCACCTGATACACTCAGCCGGGCAGCAACGGCCGGGCTCGATGCCGAGGCCTATCTGACCAACAACGACGCCTACGGTTTTTTTGCTGCCCTTGGCGACCTCGTCATGACCGGGCCGACACTCACCAATGTGAATGATTTTCGGGCGATCATCATCCCGCCCCGATAAGACGATCAAACGGAACCAAAGACGCCATGCGCCGACACAGAAGAGCCCGTATCATTGCCACACTTGGCCCCGCCAGCACGACCGAATACGGTATTCGCGCCTTGTTTGAGGCCGGCGCCGATGTGTTTCGCCTGAATTTCAGCCATGGCACCCAAGCTGACCACCAGGCGCGCTACGACATCATACGCATGCTTGAGCATGAAACTGGCCGCCCCATCGGCGTGCTTATGGACCTGCAAGGCCCCAAACTGCGGGTCGGCAATTTCGACAATGGGAGCGTCAATCTAGAGCAAGGCGCCAAATTTCGTCTTGATCTGGATGCAGCCGATGGTGACGAAACTCGGGCGTCCCTGCCGCACCCCGAAATTTTTTCGGCGCTGACAGACAATGCCGAAATCCTGCTCGATGACGGGCGCTTGCGTCTGAAGGTGATTTCGCACGGTAGCGACTTCGCCAATACCGAAGTGCTGGTGGGCGGCACCCTATCAAACCACAAAGGGGTCAACCTGCCGCGCATACCGCTGGGTCTCAGCGCGTTGACCGACAAAGATAAGCTAGACCTCGAATTTGGACTAAATATGGGCGCGGACTGGGTGGCATTATCGTTTGTGCAACGGCCGGAGGATGTCGCTGAGGCGCGGGAGTTGATCGCCGGGCGTGCTGCCATCATGTCAAAACTCGAAAAACCTGCAGCCCTTGAATGCCTGACCGAGATCGTTGACCTGTCGGATGCCATTATGGTCGCGCGCGGTGACCTGGGTGTGGAGTTGGCACCGGAAGACGTGCCTGCCGAACAGAAGCGCATCGTGCGTGAGGCCCGCCGTGCAGGTAAGCCTGTCGTCGTGGCAACGCAGATGCTGGAGTCAATGGTGCACGCACCTGCGCCGACCCGTGCGGAAGCTTCCGACGTAGCAACCGCCGTCTATGATGGTGCTGATGCAGTGATGCTTTCGGCAGAATCGGCTGCCGGGGCCTATCCCCTCGAATCCGTCTCCATGATGAACCGCATCATTGAGCGTGTGGAACGAGACCCGGCCTATCGCGGATATATCGAAAACCTGGCTCACGAGCCGGAAGCAACCACGGGCGATGCCATAACAGCCGCTGCCCGCCAGGTTGCTGAAACGATCGATGCCGCTGCCATTGTGACTTACACGACATCGGGTTCTACCGGCTTGCGCGCGGCGCGAGAGCGGCCGACTGTGCCGGTAATGGTGCTGACCCCCAGCCTGCCAACAGCTCGACGTATGGCCGCTGTCTGGGGTGTCCATTGCGTCCACACGGAAGATGCCAAGAGCTTTCCGGATATGGTCGAAAAAGCATCCCGCATTGCCCATAGTGAAGCCTTCGCCAAACCCGGAGACCAGCTCGTGATTACCGCTGGCGTGCCCTTCGGCACCCCGGGTTCGACCAATGTGCTTCGGATAGAAACAGTCGTTGGCTGATGTTTCGGTTCAGACCTCAGGTCCATAGAGCTTTAGTCTGAGCTCACGCACATACCTGATCGCACTAGCCATACGCGGATGAACCACAAGGGCCGCTTCAAATGCGTCCAGCGCCGCCGGATAATTTTCAGCGGCTAAATGAACCAGCCCAAGGCCTGAAAGCGCGCCAAAATGCCGTGGCTCAAGCTCCAGGGTTTTCTCGATATCGCGGATCGACGCAGCAGGCTCACCCATCAGGTAATAGAGCGTCGCCCGCTTGTTCCAGCCTTCTGCAAGATTCGGCACCGCCTCAATGATGGTGTCGAAAGCTTCCATCGCCATATCAAACCGGCCGATCACCATGGCCCGCGAGCCCTTGACCATCAGCCGGTTCAGGTCCGGGTCGCCCGTATCAGTCCAGGCCGCCCAAATGTCCCGCTCTGCCTGTGCTGCGACAATATATTCATCGGTCGTCTGCAGAGCGTCGAAGAGCGAGTCCAGCCGGGCATCATCCTGACTAGCCAGAACAACACCACCGGCGCTCGAAAGACCGAATAGTATCGCCATGACTAAAGCCAACTGACGCATCGCGGATCACTCCCCTTCCGGCGGTCGGGAGAATCGGTTGCCAAGGGCCGCCGGTGCCGGACCACCGGTCGCCCAATCGAGCAAATGCACGGTATGCACGACAGGCACATCAACCGCGCTATCAATCTGGATTTGACAGCCAATATTGCCCGTCGCCACAAGGTCGGGCTGCACACGCGCGATATTATCTGCCTTGCGCTGCTGCAAACCACGAGCGAGGGCAGGTTGCAGGATATTGTAAGTTCCGGCGGACCCGCAGCACAGGTGCGAATCCGGAATATCGAGCACCTCAAACCCGGCAGCCGCAAGGAGCGCCTTTGGTGCGTCCCTCACCTGCTGGCCGTGCTGCAGCGAGCATGGCGGATGATACGCGACACGAAGAGCTCCGATCTCGGGCAGGGGCGTGCTCAGTCCGATCTCTGCCACCAGCTCGCTGACATCGCGCACAATATCGGCGAAACGCACAGCAAGGCTTGCGAATTCCTCATCGCGCGCCAGCATCACACCATAATCTTTGAGCGTCGTCCCACAGCCCGACGCCGTTGACACGAATGCATCAAATGCACCGTCGGCGGCCTCGGCCCGGGTGAGCGCTTGCAGATTTGTGCGAACCTGTGACATGGCGTCTTTGCGCTTGCCCATGTGATGCGGCAACGCGCCACAACAACCGAACCCAGCAATTACCGTGACATCGCATCCGAGCCGGGTCAGCAGGCGCACCGTCGCCTCATTGATGTCCGGCGCCATGACCTGCTGCACACAGCCTGACAGAAGCGCCACACGGCGACGCGCCTTGCCTTCGGCACGAAACGTCTGCGGGCGATCCACCCACGAGGGAGGCGCCGCCGAACGCCGGGCAATCCGTGCCATGGCGCCTAGGCGACCAGGCACCCAACCGAGCGCACGAGCTGGCAACGCGCCGGCAACCAGGGCCGCACGCATCAGCGTCGGCCGCGTCATTACCCGCACCAGCAGGTCGCGCAGCAAACGATCGTGCCAGGGCCGGCGCCACGTCTCCTCGACGCGCTCGCGCGCATGGTCCACCAGATGCATGTAATCAACGCCGGACGGACAGGTGGTCATGCAGGATAAGCAGGACAGGCAGCGGTCGATATGAAGCGCCGCTGCCGCGTCCGCTTGCCGGTCATTCTCCAGCATGTCCTTGATTAGATAGATACGCCCGCGCGGGCTGTCCCGCTCGTCGCCAAGGATCTGATAGGTCGGGCATGTAGCGAGGCAAAAACCACAATGGACGCATGACCGCAAAATTTTCTCTGCGGCCTTGAGGTCAGGGTTCGCCAGCTGGGCAAGGCTGAAATTTGTCTGCATGACTGTTCTCGGCGCCCTCTCAGATACCCGCGTACATGCGGCCGGGATTCAAAATTCCAGCCGGGTCAAACCCGTCCTTGAGCCGCCGCGTCAACCCGTCCAGCGCCGGGGACATCGGCTGAAACACATCAATGTGCCCGCGCAACGCGGCAGACGCCCGAACACAGCTCGCATGACCACCTGCCGCAGCCGCCGCTTTGTGCAAGGCAGCGCCGCCACCATCATCGCCATCGCCACCGGTACTCATGGCCACCCACAGCAGACCGCCACCCCAGTCCATGAACAACTCACAGGGCTGCGCGTCGATGAGCTTGCGTGCCAGCGCGCCACCCGCCGCAGGTGGCACCGAGATACGCCAGACCACGCGGTCATCGCCAGCAAACGGCACCACGTCTCTAATTTCACGCCAGAACTTCAGCGAGCGGGATGAATGTAGCTCTTCTGTCTCGCCAAATGCGCCCAGAAGTTCCCGCAGCGCCTGACACCGCGCGTCCACTGAAACGTCGACGCCCTCCACACGCATTGCGGTGACAGATGAGCCGGCACCCGACACATAATCAACACCCGAATGCGCCGCCAGCTTCGCCGGCAGAAATGCCGCACCTGACGGCTCGTTGGAACTCGACAGGGCCGCGCCCATCGCTTCAACCGCGCGCTCCTCGCTCAAACCAAAAACGAGAACGGTCCGGGTTTTTTCCGGCCGAGGAAGAACCTTGAGACTGACCTCACACAGCGCTGCCAGGGTGCCATGGGAACCCGCAAGTAATTTGCACAGATCATAGCCGGTTACATTCTTGACCACCTTGCCACCAGCCTTGAAACGCTCCGCTCGCCCACTGACCGCCGAAAAACCGAGAAAATGATCGCGTGCGGCACCAGCCCTGATGCGGCGGGGGCCGGAGAGGTTGCAGGCCAGCAAGCCACCAAGCGTGCCAGACATCTCAACGCCGAGCAGCGCGCCGGTGTCCATCGGCTCGAAGGCCAGCATTTGTCCGGCCTCGGCCAGCGCAATTTCGATTTCGGCCAAGGGCGTTGCAGCACCCGCTGTAAGCACCAGCTCCGCCGCCTCGTATTCTTCGATACCAGCAAAGGCTCGCAGATCGAGGGTGGCGGAACATTGCATCGTCCGGCCCAGTGACCGCTTTGATCCGCTGCCAACGATCTCCAGCGGTGAGCCTTTGTCGGCGGCCCAGGTCATGGCCTCCAGCAGGTCATCCTGGTCACGTGGTTGAAGTGTATCGGCCATTAGAAGCGAGGAATGTCGGGCCAGGGCAATTCGCCATGATGCACATGCATCTGGCCAAGCTCGGCGCAGCGGTGAAGCGTCGGGAATACCTTGCCCGGATTGAGCAGATGGTCGGGGTCAAACGCGCATTTGACCCGCTGCTGCTGCTTGATGTCATCTTCGGTAAACATCGTCGGCATGAGGTCGCGCTTTTCAACGCCAACGCCATGTTCGCCCGTCAACACGCCACCGACCTCGACGCACAGGGTGAGGATTTTTGCCCCCAGCTCTTCAACTTTTTCGAGCTCGCCGGGATTGTTCGCGTCATACAAAATTAGCGGATGCAGATTGCCATCGCCGGCATGAAATACGTTGGCAACAGGCAGGTCATACTCCTTCGACATTTCACTAATGCGCCGCAACACTTCAGAGAGTCGGCGCCGCGGAATCGTGCCATCCATCACATAGTAATCCGGCGCGATTCGCGCTGCGGCGGGAAACGCTGATTTACGCCCCAACCAAAACTTCTGCCGCTCATCCTCAGTCGTGCTGACCTTGAGCGATGTCGCGCCGCAGGCATTGGCCAATTCACTGACCTGCTCGATCAAGGCATCGACCTCGACCGCAGGTCCATCGAGCTCACAGATCAAAATTGCTTCGGCATCCAGCGGGTAGCCGGCGTGGCAGAAATCTTCCGCTGCATGAATGGCCGGCCGGTCCATCATCTCCAGACCAGCCGGGATGATGCCATTGCCGATAATTTCGGCGACGCAGGCGCCACCCGATTCGTTACTCGGAAACCCAGCCAATAGTGCGCGGGCCACCGGGGGTTTTGGCAGTAGCCGCACGGTGACCTCGGTAATAATACCGAGCATCCCCTCCGAACCGGTCACAACACCGAGCATATCGTAGCCAGGGGCATCAAATTGGCGACCGCCAAAACGCACAATCTCGCCGTCGATCATGACCATTTCAATACCGAGAAGGTTGTTCGTGGTAAGGCCGTATTTCAGGCAATGCACGCCGCCCGAATTCTCTGCGACGTTGCCGCCCACCGAACAAACGATCTGGCTGGACGGATCCGGCGCATAGTAGAATCCGGCGGCTTCAACGGCCTCACTGACCGCAAGATTTGCCACGCCGGGCTGCACGACTGCACAGCGGTTGGCGTAGTCAATTTCCAGAATACGATTAAGCCGGCTGAGGCCGAGGGTTACGCCGTCGGCGAGCGGCAATGCCCCGCCTGACAGGCTGGTACCTGCGCCGCGCGGCACCAACTTGACCCCGCGTTCGCCGCAAAGCCGCATGACGGCACTGACCTCGGCAGTGGTCGCTGGCAGAACAACCAGCATGGGCATCTGCCGGTAGGCACTCAGACCATCGGATTCGTATGTCCGCATGGATGTTTCGTCGGCCAGAACATGGTCAAGGCCCACAATGTCACCCAGCGCAGCGATCAGGGACTGACGCTGTTCCAGAATTGCCGGATCGGCGGGGGGCATTTGCATACCGTCATCTTCCCATAACGCAATGACCCCACAACGAAGGGGTTCGCAGTGGCGACGCCACTGCGGTCATCCAGGGTCAATTCTGGTAGGGCTTGTGCCGGGGCGTCAACCGCCCACGGCCCAAATAGTCAGCCTTGACGTGCCTTAAAGCGCGGGTTGCGCTTGTTAATCACGTAAACACGGCCACGGCGGCGCACAATCTGGCACCCCCGCTCCCGTTTCTTGGCTGAGCGTAATGACTTGAGAACTTTCATTTTTCTGACCTTCGGCTCGCGACGCGGCGCAACATACGGCTGACAGCACACGCTGTCAACGCGCGCTCACACATTCATCTACGCAATGCGGGATCGATCTTGCGGCCATAAATTCTGTAGGCGCCAACCTGACCCGATTCCAGCACCTTCATACGCCGTAACCAAAGCTCAGCCTCGGCTAACAACGCGGGACCCAGTCCGCCCGCCAGACTGGACTTGTCACCCAAAATCTCACCCGTCATCGCCCATGAGCGCGTAATGAGAGCCTGCGTGGCATCTGACACGTCCTCGGATACGCGAATCTCGAACCCGAGATCAGCCAGCAGCGTGCGAACCCGGTCAAGACTCCATAAATGAGGTTTTGCCGGCTCGCCTGCAACCCATTCATCGATCGCAGTCCCGGAGGCGTCGCCTGTCTTCGTCAGGTAATCCGTAATCAGCAGCTGACCATCAACCTTCAGCCCAGCATATATCGCCTCAAGTAGCGCTTCCTTATTTTTGATCGTAAACAAAGCATCCTTCGAGAAGATGGCATTGGTGCCATTGGGCTTGAGTTCCAGATGCTCAGGGTCGAATGCATGAACCGGGGCTTTGCGATCGAGCCCTTCCATTTTCGACATCTCCATGGCCGCTTCAACGTATAACGGCGACGATTCATAGCCAGTTACCCAGGCGCCGGTTTCAGCATGTATCGCCCGCGTACCGCCCCCCAGACCACTACCGATATCGAGCACGGTCATGCTGGAATCCAGTCCGAGCGGCTTTACCAGGTCCCTTATCAGGTCCGCCCCGCCGGGCCCCGTGAACCCTTCGCCAAACATCCGCTCCATAATCTGGACTCGCGGATCAGAGAAGGCTGCTGCAATGCGCGGGTCTTCTGATCCGGCAGATTCCCGTTCAGCCGCCTCATCGACCAAAGCTGACATGCTGACACCATTGCTTGGCGGCGCCGGCTCGTCATCTTCGATGTAATAACCTTCCCACCACGCGCGAAGCCGCCGGAGGACGTGCGTCTTCCGAGCGCTGGCGGTCGAAGATGCTGACATAGCTGGCATATAAGTCTTGGCAATTGATGGTCAATAGCGTTGCGTCGCCCAGCCTGGGCAGCACATCACACTGACATTACCATTACTTGTTTAAGTCTTCCTAAACGCCAGTATCCGTAAAACTACGGCCCCGCCCGGCGTAACCTTTCAATCAGGCCTGCGCGACGCCTTGCCTTTGTTGCCCCAACGACACGATTTCAAGCTCCATCACATCCCCAGATTGGAGATAAAGCGGCGGTTTCAGCCCCATACCGACACCAGGAGGCGTGCCGGTGGCGATCAGGTCGCCGGCTTCCAGCACCATGAACTGGCTGCAGTACCACACCACATGAGCGACATCGAAGATCATCGTGCGCGTGTTGCCGTCCTGGCGGACCGTCCCGTTGACTGCGAGGCGCATATCAAGATTGCCCGGATCCGGCACCTCATCGCGGGTCACCAGCCATGGGCCGGTAGGGCAAAAGGTTTCGGCCGACTTTCCCTTGATCCAGGTAGGCCCGCGATTGAGCTGAAAATCACGCTCTGAGACGTCATTGACGATGGTATAGCCGGCGACATGCTCCAGCGCCTCGGCTTCGCTGCCGAGATACTGAGCCCTCTTGCCGATCACGATCCCAAGCTCGACCTCCCAGTCCGTCTTTTCGCTGGCACGGGGAATGAGCACTGTATCGTTCGGGCCACAATAGGAACTAGGCGCCTTGGTGAAAATGATCGGCTCACCCGGAATATCCATGCCGGCTTCGCGCGCGTGATCCTCATAGTTCAGACCGATGGCGATGATGTTACCCGGCCGCGCCATGGGCGCACCGGTGCGGGTCGCCGACATGTCGATGGACGGCAAACTATCTCCACCATCGGCGAGGGCGACGCGCAGCGCTTCAATGCCGCCATCTTCGAGCCAAGCGCTGTCGATCTCCGGCACGAGGGAGGAAATATCGATGACCGTCCCGTCATCACTCAGCAGGGCTGGCTTTTCGGCACCAACAGGGCCAACACGCAAAAGTTTCATCTGGGTATCTCCAAACTTGAAAATTATTGGTACAGGGCTCAGGCGGGCCTATCGGTAACGACCATAGCGCCCGGCCAATGGGTGATCGCAAGCGGCACCTGCGCCTGCTCCAACGCAGCCTGGGGCGTCACACCACAAGCCCAGAATACTGGCACTTCGCCCTCATAGACCGGCACGGCATCGCCAAAATCGGTGACAGCAATATCCTTGATCCCGATTTCTGCGGGATTGCCGATATGAACGGGCGCGCCGTGAGCGGCTGGGTATTCTGCGGTGATCTCTCGCGCTTGCTCAGCCTGTTCGGGGCTCATCGGGCGCATGGAGACGACCAGCGGCCCCCGAAATGGCCCGGCCGCCACAGTCTCGATACTGGTGCGATACATCGGCGTGTTACAGCCAAGGTCAATATGGCGTACCGGAATGCCCGCTGCCTGCAAGGCGGCTTCAAACGTGAACGAGCAGCCGAGCACGAAGGCGACAAAGTCCGACTGCCAGCGATCGCGAATATCGGTGGGTTCATCAACGACCACGCCGTTCTCAAAAACCCGATAGCGCGGCAAATCGGTCCGCAGATCCAGCGTCAGGCCAAGCTCCGGGATATGCGGACTACCTGGCAAAGATTTACCGATAATCGGGCACGGCGCGGGGTTCGCCCTGCAATAGGCGTCAAAGTCGGTCGCAAGATCCGCCGGCAAAATGACCAGATTGCCCTGAAAACAAAGCGGCGCGAGGCCCGCTGTCGGGCCGGTAACGTCGCCAGCTCGAATACGTAGGCGCAGCGCGCCAGCCTGTGCCGCTGCCGTCGCAGCACCGGCACTCACGCCGGCATCACTGTTCAGGTCTTGCTCCATTCCCAGCGGCGCCATCAGAGTATCTGCTCCCCGGGTTGGATCGGCACGTCGTTGGCGCTCAGGTCGAGCACACTGCAAAGGCCATCCGCATCAAACTCCCAATGCTCGTTGCCGAACGTCCGGTAGCATTGTCCGGTTTCCCCATGCCGCCACTCGCATTCAAACCGCACCGAAACTCGATCTCCGACATAACTCCAGAGATGTTTGCGCAGCACGTAGTCCTGCTGGATCGGCCAGCGCCCTTCCAGAAACGGCAAGATCGCATCGCGCCCGGTCAAAAATGCGTCGCGGTAGCGCCACTTGGTATCGACCGTGTATTCACCGGGGATAACTGAAGCATCCCGAGCGTTCCACAGATCCTGCGCACGCTGCACGGTCGCCCGCGCGGTTTCCTCGTTGAACGGCGGTTTTAGAACTGTCATTGCTGGCACCCGTATCGCTTTATCAACATTGGCAAAAGTGTAGCACGACGAACGGCGGGCGCGAGTCGCGGCTGATTGATGCAAACAACGAAATTTGATGCAAACAACGAAATCAAACTCGACAGCAGATATTTGCACCTGCAACCGCGCCGGTTTTCTAAATGTCCGTTATCGGGGCTCTAGCGAACTTCAGTGAAGGCAGTAGGCCATGTCTGCTTTAGCCATCAAGAGGCATTCGCCAGACGTGAATCCCGGTAGCTAAGTAATAAATGGATTGCTCCCAACAAAGCTCCGCCATAAATGAGTGCCGACGAGAGCGAAGAAGTGAACTGATAGCTCGGATCGTCTGACGTGAACCAGTGCGCGATGCCGTGGAGCACCAAGAAACCGCTAACTGTGACCTTCGTGATATTTCGTGTTCGCTCCTTACTACTCGTCACGAAGCCCACGATTACAGCGACGAGCGGAATGTGACCCAACACAAAAACAGTCACGGCAACGTCTTCGGGAAGCGACCTGAATATCGGTAACACCAGCCATTCTGAATTGGACATAGCATCTAATTCGTGCGTGACGAGTGTGCCCAGACCAAGAAGAAAGACGACGTTTTTCATCGAAATAGCGTATTCGAAAACGTCGGATGTCGCAAAATGACTGTTAGGCTTTATCGCCATAGTTTGCAGTGACGAGATCCTGGGACCTGATTGCGATTTATACGGTGCAGCTAAGATTGTACGGTATTAACAATTCATCGGAACCTTAGGTTTTCCGTGGGAAAGGAAGCACATACATGGAACAGCGTCTTGCGGCCATACTCGTTGCCGATGTGGTGGGGTATTCGAAGCTGATGGGCGCTGATCAACTTTCAACTCTCGCAGCTTTGCGAAAATTGCGTTCGGAATTGTTCATGCCGTGGGTTGCGCGGCATGGTGGCGAAACGGTCAAAAGCATGGGGGACGGATGGATTGTGGCTTTCACGAGCGTCTCGGAGGCGGTGAAATGCGCAATCGACATTCAAGGCGGCGCACCGGCGTTTCCTCCGATCCAATTGCGCATGGAAATACACCTTGGGGACATAGTCCATGAAGATGAGGACTTGTTCGGCGATGGCGTCAACATAGCGGCACGCTTGGAGGGCGCGGCATCGCCCGGCGACATCATGATTTCGGACGTCGTGTATCACAGTCTGGACACCAGCCTTGCCAATGCCTTCAACGAGAGACCACCGCTTGATTTGAAGAACATTGACCGGCCAATTATCGTGTTCTCCTGGGATGACGCGCCGTCGCTGCCGAAATCCAAAACCGAAAGTAAGAATGAGAGTACCGGGAAGGTTTGCGGCCAGGACGAAGGGATCAGCCTGGGCTTTATTGACTTGGAACTGAGAGCCGGCGATGAGGAAGCCAGATTATTGTGCGAAGGGGTCAACGACGCTGTCCGGACTGCCATCGCCAATCAGACGGGGATGTCTCTTGTGGCTGACCCTGACGAGGCCGATATGCTGGTGGAGGGATCCATGCAAGCGCTTGGCGCCCGCTACAGAGCTGTCATTCGACTGGTGGACCGTAACAATCAAAAACTAATCAAATCTGAGAGATTTGAAGGTGTGATTGCTGACCTATTTGAGGCGGAAGATAGTCTGGCACTTCAGATTTGCACGTCGCTCAGATTTGCAGCCTTTCGATACGAAGCGTCATCGTTGGACACGTCCGATCTACCGATGGAGGAACAGAACAGCAGCGTCATTCGGGTTCACACTGGCGGCCTTCTATCCGATCTATCGTACGCGGAATGGGTCGAAGCCCGATCATTGCTGGAAATCGTTCTGGAGCGTGACCCGGACGATGCCAGTGCCCTCGCCATGGCGGGGATGGCCTGTATGATCGAACCTAATTGCGGTTGGCGTAGCCCGGCACCGGAAGACTGTAAACAGGCCATTGTGTATCTGCGCGAGGCTGTGCATCTCAATCCAGGCAGCGATTTCGCTCAGACGATGCTTGTTTATGCGTTCCTAGAACTTGATGAAAATCATACCCGCGCTCTCTTTGCCGCCGAACAATTGATGAAGACCGCCCCCCATTATGCGCAAGGTCAAATGGCACATGCGGCTGTATTGATGTGCAGCGGCCGGGTCGAGGAAGGCGTGGAAATAGCGTTGAAGGCAATCGAACCATTGAGAGGTTTGCATTTGTTTTCTCATAA
>JABJCZ010000102.1 GCA_018668475.1 Alphaproteobacteria bacterium
ATTACTGAGGCGTTCTTCTCACAATGAGCGAGCCACGGGCACAGGGTTCCGATTCCAAGCTCCTGGTGCGGGGGCTGACCAAATCGTTCGGGCCGAAGTCCGTCCTGAACGGCATTGATATTGACGTCGCTGCGGGCGAATCGCTGGTCGTGATCGGCGGCTCCGGTACCGGCAAGTCGGTCATGATCAAATGTATTCTTGGTCTCCTTGGCGCCGACAACGGCTCCATCTGCATCGACGGTGAAGAGACCACCGGCCTCGGCAAACGCGACCGTGAGCGGGTGATGCGCAAGTTCGGCATGTTGTTTCAGGGAGCCGCACTGTTTGACAGCCTGCCGGTCTGGGAAAACGTCGCCTTCGGGCTCATCCAGGGCCAGAAAATGGGCCGCCGCCAGGCACGTGACATTGCCCACGAAAAACTTGCAGCTGTGGGGCTGGGCACCGACGTAAGCCCGCTGTACCCGTCGGAACTCTCGGGCGGCATGCAAAAGCGCGTGGCCCTCGCCCGCGCCATCGCAACTGAGCCCGAAATTATCTTTTTTGACGAACCGACCACGGGCCTCGATCCGATCATGGCGGACGTGATTAACGACCTAATCGTCAAGATTACGCGGGATAGCGGCGCCACAGCGCTCAGCATCACCCACGACATGGCAAGTGCCCGAAAGATCGCGAATCGGGTCGCGATGATCTATGAAGGGCGCATCATCTGGCACGGCCCGGTGGACCAGGTCGATCACAGCGGCAACGAGTTTGTTGACCAGTTTATCAACGGTCGCGCTGACGGTCCGATCCAGATGCAGGTACGACGTCTGTAAGTTCAGTTTCCGCAGCTGCCTCTGCGGAATTGATTCGTGAACAGGGAGCCTGAACACCTTTGGCCCGCAACGATCGCCGATATGTCTGCCAGTCCTGTGGCGCAGCTCAAGCCCGCTGGGCGGGCAAGTGCGACGCCTGTGACGGTTGGAACACAATCGTCGAGGAGGTATCGCGCGAGGCCGCACCAAAGGGCCTCGGCAAGGGCAAGGGACAGCGCATTGAATTTGTGACGCTGGAGAGCGGCGGCAAGGCACCGGCGCGACTGGCCACGGGCATCGCTGAACTTGATCGCGTTTTTGGCGGTGGACTGGTGCCCGGCTCCGCATTGCTGCTCGCCGGAGACCCCGGCATTGGCAAATCGACGCTTCTTTTGCAGGGCGTTGCAGCTCTGGCCAGTCGCGGCACGCCCGTGGCTTATATCTCTGGCGAGGAAGGGCCGGAGCAAATTCGCCTGCGCGCCTCGCGACTGGGTTTGGGCGACGCGCCAGTGCGACTCGCCTCGGCAACCAATGTTCGCAACATTTTGACCAGCCTTGAAGACAACCCGGCGGCAGTCGTCGTGATTGATTCGATTCAGACCATGTATCTCGATACGCTAGATTCAGCGCCCGGTACCGTTGGCCAGGTGCGTGGTTCGGCGCAGGAGCTGATCCGCTTTGCCAAGCGCTCCGGTGCGGTGCTGCTGATTGTTGGGCACGTAACCAAAGACGGGCAGATCGCCGGCCCGCGAGTGCTCGAACATATGGTTGATACGGTGCTCTACTTCGAGGGCGAACGCGGCCACCAGTTTCGTATTGTGCGCGCGATTAAGAACCGCTTCGGGCCGACCGACGAAATCGGCGTATTTGAAATGACCGATCGCGGGTTGACTGAAGTCGCCAATCCATCTTCGCTGTTTCTTGATGCCGAGCGCGGCCCGGTACCAGGTGCCGCCGTCTTTGCCGGCATGGAGGGCACGCGCCCCATGCTAATGGAGATTCAGGCACTTGTCGCACCCGGGCCACCGGGCAGTCCGCGCCGCACTGTCGTAGGGTGGGATTCCGGGCGCCTTGCCATGGTCCTTGCAGTGCTCGAAGCGCATGGCGGCCTCGCCTTCAGCTCACGCGATGTATACTTGAACGTGGCAGGAGGCCTGCGCATTGCCGAGCCTGCCGCAGATATGGCGGTCGCCGCCGCGCTGACCTCATCGATGGCCGATCGCCCGGTGCCGGAAGGAACAGTTGTATTCGGAGAAATTGGCCTCTCCGGCGAGATTCGTCCGGTCGCACAGGCCGCGAGCCGACTTAAGGAGGCCGCCAA
Organism: Alphaproteobacteria bacterium; assembly: GCA_018668475.1. Classification (GTDB taxonomy): domain Bacteria; phylum Pseudomonadota; class Alphaproteobacteria; order UBA828; family UBA828; genus JABJCZ01. Next base: position 2,119 of record JABJCZ010000102.1, read on the forward strand.
GCTCGGTTTTTCCGCGGCGTTGACACCGGACCGGCCAAGTAACGATGGTGCGGGGCCGGTTAAAGGTATCAAAATCGTTCCCATCGCCCGCGTCGCTGACCTGGTGGCGCGGATCGGTCCTGAAGCAGCTGAGGTACAATAGGAGACGGCATGGCGGACTTTCCCGTCAATCCCATCGACATTCTGGTCGCGCTGATCCTTGTGATCTCGGCGCTACTCGCGTTTACGCGCGGCGCGGTGCGCGAGATTCTCGGTGTCGGCGCATGGATTGGCGCGGCGCTGGCAACCGTATTCGGTTTTTTGCACGTCCGCCCCTATTCGCGTGACCTCATCGACTATGAACTGGTGGCCGATGCCGTTGCCGGGCTGGCAATATTCGTTGTCGCGTTGATTATTCTCACCATCGTCAGCCAGTTGCTCGCCGGGCGCATCCAGCGCAGCAAACTCGGTGCCCTGGATCGTACGCTGGGCATCGTCTTTGGGCTGGTGCGGGGCGCGGTGCTGGTCTCTCTCGCCTATATGATGTTCGTTTGGGCCGTATCAGAAAATGACAGGCCTGCCTGGGTCGACCAGGCGAAGTCTATGCCCTATATCAAGAGAGGCTCTGATGCGATTCAGGCGATTGTGCCCCGTGACGCCCTTCAAGACGCAGAGGGTCGTGTAAAATCTACAAGCGAGGGTATTGGCCAGTTGCGCGAAGCAGAGCAAAGCCGCCAGGACGCTGAAGACAGCCTGCAACGGGCCGCAAACCCGAAGGCCCGTGACGAAGCTGCCGAAGGTGAACCAGGATATTCCGACCAGGACCGCGACGGGCTGCGCAGCCTGAGTGATTCCGTCTCCGAATAAGGATTGACCAGACCATGCATCCATCCCGGCCCGGCGACGATAGCTTCAGGGAAGAATGCGGCGTATTCGGCATCTTCGGACATCCCGAAGCCGCCGCTCACACCGCGTTAGGGCTGCACGCACTGCAACACCGCGGCCAAGAAGCCTGCGGCATCGTGGCAACCGATCAACGCATGTTCCACAGCCATCGCGGGTCCGGGCTGGTCGGCGATAATTTCAGCGATGCATCCGTCATAGAAAAGCTGCGGGGACGCGCGGCGATCGGCCACAACCGGTATTCCACCAGCGGCCAGAATGAAGAGCGCAACATTCAGCCGATGTTTGCCGACTACGCCTTCGGCGGGTTTGCGCTGGCCCACAACGGCAATCTGACCAACGCTGTGCAGCTCAGGCGCGACCTGATGGCGCGCGGCAGTATCTTTGGCTCAACATCCGACACCGAAGCACTCATTCATCTGGTGGCGCTCAGTACCTACACGGCCGTCCCCGACCGGCTCGTCGATGCCGCCAAGCAGGTGCTCGGCGCATTTTCACTTGTCGCCCTGACCAAGGACACGCTGATCGGCATGCGTGACCCCTATGGCGTCCGCCCGCTAATTTTGGGCCAATTGGACGATGCTTGGTTGCTGGCGTCAGAGTCGGTCGCCCTGGATATCATTGGCGCCGAGGTCGTACGCGAGATTGAGCCGGGCGAGATGGTGGTTATCACCGAAAAAGGGATCGAGAGTTTTCACCCCTTTGCACCGCAGAAACAGCGTTTCTGCATTTTTGAATTTATTTACTTCTCCCGGCCCGACAGTCTGGTAGAGGGGCACAGCGTCTACGAAGTACGCAAACGGATCGGCGAAGAGCTGGCGCGCGAAGCGCCGGTTGAAG
>JABJCZ010000103.1 GCA_018668475.1 Alphaproteobacteria bacterium
CGCTCCATGCCCAACACGCCGGCGGCCATCGGGCGGGGGATGACAGTTGCCTGCGCAAACAAGCTGGTCACGGACACTCAGAAAGCGGCGTGCGGCACGCTGCTTGAGGCCGTGGGTGAGGTCGCCTGGATTGATGATGAAGCCCACATGGATGCGGTTACTGCAGTATCCGGCAGCGGGCCGGCCTATGTCTTTCTGATGATCGAGTGCCTGGCCGCCGCAGGTGAGGCTGCGGGGCTTGAGCCGGCCCTGGCCGCACAGCTTGCGGGTGCGACGGTGGGTGGCGCCGGGGATCTGGCACTCCAAGCGAGCGAAGATCCGGCTCAATTGCGTATTAATGTGACCAGCCCGGCAGGCACGACCGAAGCCGCCCTGAAAATACTGATGGCCGATGATGGCCTCGCACAGTTGATGTCGCGTGCCGTTGAGGCGGCTGCCAATCGCTCACGCGAGCTCGCCAAGGGCTAGGCTCAGCGGCAGGAGATTGCCGAAAACCGATGACCATCGATTTTGACGATTTTCTGAAAGTTGATATTCGCGCCGGAACGATTGTTCGCGCCGCGCCCTTTCCCGAGGCGCGCAAACCAGCCATCAAGATGTGGATCGATTTTGGAGCTGACCTCGGCGAGCGTCAATCATCCGCGCAGATCACCGAGCATTATGAGCCTGAGGGTCTCATCGGTCGTCAGGTGGTTGCCGTCGTCAATTTTCCACCGCGCCAGATCGGAAAGTTCATGTCGGAGGTGCTGGTGCTTGGGTTCGGCGACGATACCGGGGAAATCAGGCTGGTTGGCCCGGATGCATCCGTGCCCAATGGCGCGCGGCTAAACTGAATTTGCAGATGGCAGGCTGTTAGACAGGCAGGCGCAATATAGCCCGCAGGCCGCCCATGTCACTGTCATGCATCCGTATATCGCCGCCGTGGCCGCGCGCCACGTCTCTGGCAATAGCGAGCCCGAGCCCTGCACCCCCGGTATTCGGGTTGCGCGACTCGTCGAGCCGGTAAAACGGCTTGAAGACATTCTCCTTCTGGTCGTCCGGCACGCCTGGGCCGTCATCTTCAACTACGACTTGGACGATGTTGCCCGTTTGCTTCGCTGAAACCCGGACATGCCGACCGAAATATGCAGCGTTCTCGGTCAGATTTCCAAGGCACCGTTTCATGGCATTGGGCCGTATTGGTATATCGAGAGATTTCGGAACGGTCAGTTCGACATCTGCCCCCTGATCTCGCGCGTCCTCCGCGACTTCGGCGAGCAGCGCCGAGAGATCGACAGTCACCGGCATCTCACCCTCCTGACCCCGGGCAAACGCGAGATACTCGTCAATCATATGCTCCATTTCGGCAATGTCGGCGCCGATACCGTCCACATCGGTGGCGGCGCGTGTTGCGTCGTCGAGCATCGCGAGCTGTAGCTTGATTCGTGTGAGCGGTGTGCGCAGATCATGGCTGACGCCTGCGAGCATCTCGGTGCGCTGATCCAGGTGCCGTCGAATCCGGGAGCGCATCTGAATAAAAGCGCTTGCTGCCTGGCGGATTTCCCGCGCACCCGTTGGCTTGAAGTCGGCGACATCGCGCCCCTTGCCGAATGCTTCGGCGGCATCAACCAATCGGCGGATCGGGCGGATCTGGTTGCGCAGAAACACAACTGCGAGCGCGGCCACGACTAGCGACGTGCCAACCATCCACAGCACAAAAATGTACGTCGTTGAGCTGTCCATGCGCTTTTGCGGGGTCAGCACATTCAGCACGCCGTCGCGAAGCTGTATCCGGATCGATAGCTTTTTGTCGTCGCGCCGGGTGTCAATGTGGAAGGGATACACAAGGCGCTCGGCGATGGCGGCATAGAGCACGCGGTCAAGAATGCGTGAGCTCAGTCGTGGCGCATCATTGGGCAGGATCGAGCCGGGCTCCAGAGTGATGTCGATCTGCATTTCATGGCGTGCAGTATCCAGCACCCATTGTCGTTCAACAGGGTCATCTTCGCGCTGCAGCTCCCGCATAACATAGACAACATCGCCAGCGATCCCCAGCGCCAACCGCCGGCTCACCGTGTCCCAGTGACGCTCATAAAAGATGTAGGCCACGACGCACTGCAGCAGCACCAGCGGCACCAGCATTATGAGAAGCGAGCGCCAGAACAGGCCGCGCGGGGTGACTTTTCTAAGCAAGCCCATGGTGCCGCTCAGTCCGGCCGCAGGACATAACCGGCGCCCCAGATGGTCTGCAGGTAGCGCGGGTCCTTGGGATCTGGCTCGATTTTGCGGCGCAAGCGCGTGATCTGAACGTCGATGGCTCGCCCGCCGGGGTCCACGTTAACCCGCGCACACAGGTCGTCGCGGGTCAGCGTTACATTGGGCTCGCGGGAAAATACCCCCATCAGGTCGCTCTCGGAGCGCGTGAGGCGAACGGTCTCGCCGTCCTGCGTCAGCACTTCCGAGGCGAGATCAAAAACACACGCGCCAAAGTGCAGCGGCTGCAGCTCGCCCTGAGGCGCGGCAACTCGTGTGCGGCGCATGATGCCGGATAGACGCAGCAGCAACTCGCGGGGCTCAAAGGGTTTTGTCAGGTAATCGTCGGCACCGCTTTCAAGGCCGTTGATCCGGTCTTCCGTTTCCGCCATGGCGGTAAGCAGCAGGATCGGAATGTCGTTGTGTTCGCGGAGGGCGCGGGTCAGGACAATGCCACTTTCGCCGGACATCATGACGTCGACGACCATGATGTCGAAAGCTATACCAGCAAGGTGCGCACGGGCTTCAGCCGCGGAGCTTGCTGTGGTGACGCGGTAGCCGTTTTCGCCAAGGTAGCGGCGCAACAAATCCCGCAGCCGGTTGTCGTCGTCGACCACGAGTACATGCGGGCCTTCGTCGCCCGCGGGAATGCTATCTGTCGACCCAGTCTCAACCATCGTTGGAGTATAGGTCCATTCTCAAGTTTACCGCGTTAGCCTTTCGCAAATCGCTTGCGGTCGGTTTCGTCGATAATGCCAAGCAGCACCTGGCGATACCCATCCACCGATTCCGCACCAGCTTCGCGATAAGCCCGGGCCAGCAGTGCACGATGAACTGTCGACAGTCGTTGCTCCAGCTCCTGGCCTTGGTCGGTCAGGCTCAGGAGCCGCCGTCGGCGGTCCTTTCCGCTCTGGCGTGATTCAATATAGTTCTCGCGAACCAGCTGGCCGAGAACGCGCGACAGAGACTGCTTGGTGATTCGCAAAATGGCCAGCAACTCGGCAACCGAAATGCCTGGGTTGCGTGCCACGAAATAGATGACCCGATGATGGGCGCGGCCAAAGCCGTAGGTCGCAAGTATAGCGTCGCATTCCGCCGTGAAATCCCGGTAAGCAAAGAACAGGAGTTCCATGCCTTCGTATAGTTGATCCTCACGAAGGAACAGGGGATTCGGACCTGATTTTATGTCAGCCATGTTGACTTATATGCCGTGTGGTGCTAGAAAACGCAACCTTTTTCAACGGCTCCACCGCCGGAGCCATAGTGCAGGAACCCGCATTTCCATGGCTGAACTCATTCCTTTTGACGATCGCGATGGCCATATCTGGCTCGACGGAAAACTGGTGCCCTGGCGCGAAGCGAAGCTGCACGTATTAAGCCACGCGCTGCATTATGCGAGCTGTGTCTTTGAGGGTGAGCGCGTTTACGGCACCCGCACCTACAAGCTGCGTGAACATTCTGAGCGACTGGCTGACTCAGCTCGCGCACTGGGATTCGAGATTCCCTACAGCGTTGACGAGATTGTTGCCGCCACCGAAGAAGTGGTGAAGGTCTCAAACATTGATGACGGGTATGTGCGCCCTGTTGCATGGCGCGGCGCTGATCAAATGGGCGTGTCTGCTCAGGAGACGGAGATTCACGTTGCGATCGCGGCCTGGCCTTGGCCGCCCTATTTTGGTGACGAAGCGCGCCAGCGCGGCATTCGTCTGCAGACCTCCAAATGGCGTCGTCCGGCACCGGATACGGCGCCGGTTAATGCAAAGGCTGCAGGCCTTTATATGATCTGCACCCTGTCAAAACATGCGGCTGAGGCGGACGGCTATCACGACGCCTTGATGCTGGATTGGCGCGGCCATGTGGCTGAGGCCACCGGCGCCAATATCTTTCTTGTGCAGGATGGCGTTATTCACACACCGACGCCGGATTGCTTCCTCGACGGCATCACTCGACGAACCGTTATCGACCTCGCCCGCAAGCGCGGCTACGAGGTGATCGAGCGGACCATCCTACCTGAAGAGCTGGGCAACGCCGATGAGGTGTTCCTGACCGGCAGTGCAGCCGAGGTTACGCCGGTCGGTGAGATTGATGCGCACAACTATCAGGTCGGCAGCATTACCCGGCAAATGATGGACGACTACGAAGCAGAAGTGCGCGGACGCTAGCCGCCGTTCAACTACCTTGGTTTTTGTCGTCCGGGTCAGCACTCCAACGGGCAGCCGCATCGTCGTCGCTGGATTTTGAGCGCACCCACTGGCCGCCTTCCGGATCGTCGTCGCCGGATTCTTCCAGCTTCCAGAACGGCGCTTTGGTCTTTAGCCAGTCGATCAGAAACGCGCAGGCCTCAAGCGCTGCTTTTCTGTGGGCCGATGCCGCAGCAACCATAACAATGCGCTCACCCGGCTCCAGCCGGCCATAGCGATGAATGATCAGGCAGTCATCCAGCGGCCAGCGCTTGCGCGCTTCTGCCTCGACCTCGCCCAGCATTTTTTCAGTCATACCGGGGTAGTGCTCGAGCGTCATCGCACTGAGTTGTCTATCATCAGCCATCTCGCGCACGAGGCCGATAAAGGAGGCAACGCCACCTATATCCGTGCGCCCGTCCGTCAGGGCCGCAAGCTCCTGTCCGGTATCGAAATCTTCATGCTGCACCTTGATCATCGGCCGGTGCCCGGTTCCGTGCCACCGGTAACTGGCGGAAACAGGGCCACTTCATCTGAATTGGCCACCGGATCGGAGAGGCTGGAGAACTCCTGATTTACGGCAACCCGCACGACTGACAAATCATCGAGCGCGGCAGCGTAGCCTGGGCCACGACCCTGCAACCAGGTGATCAACTCACCAACGGTTGAGACGTCAGCGGGCAGATCGATATCTTCCTCGCCCTGGCCGATCCGCTGCCGGAACCAGGCGAAATACAGCATTTTCATCGCATCATCTCGTTGAACGGCAGAAATTCCACATAGCTACCGGTTTTCAGTTCTGTCACATCTTCAGCTACTTCGATCAGGCCATCAGCGAAAACAGCAGATGACAGAACGCCCGCCCCGTCGCTGGAATATTTCTCGGCAGTCAATGTGCCCTCTTCGGTACGCACCAGTCGGGCCCGCAGCCATTCCCGCCGGCCCGGTTTTTTACGGTAATTGAAGGCGGCGCGCACCCGGTAATGCTGTGGCGTCACATCACGGCAGCCGCCCAGGCGCAGAATCATCGGGCGGGCAAAGCGCAGAAAAGTCACCATCACGGCCACCGGGTTTCCCGGCAACCCGACAAACGGGACCTGGTTGATCTGACCAAACGCAATCGGTCGCCCCGGGCGGATGGCAAGCCGCCAAAAGTGTAACTGTCCGAGGTCTTCAACAGCGGCTTTCACGTGATCTTCCTCGCCAACTGAAACACCGCCTGACGTCAACAGCACGTCGTGATGCCCGGCAGCCTCACGCAGCGCATCGGTGACCGTACTGCGGTCGTCGGCGAGGATGCCTAAGTCGTTGACTTCACATCCCAGGCTTTCGACCAGTCCGGCGATGGTAAATCGGTTGGCATCGTAAATGCCGCCGGGTGGTAGCGACGCGCCCGGCTCAAATACTTCATCCCCGGTTGAGAACACGGCCACCTTTAGGCGCCGGTACACCTCCAAGTGAGTCTGGCCAATGGCGGCGGCGAGGCCAACGTCCTGAGGCCGAAGGCGGTGCCCGGTTTCGAGGATTGTGTCGCCGGCTCGCACATCTTCACCGCGCGCGCGTTTGTTGGCGCCGCGATAAATCCCCGAAGGCACGACGACATGACTACCGTCGTCCTTGCAATCTTCCTGCATAAACACGGTATCGGGTGCGGTGCCATCAGCTTCAGGCAAAATGGCAGCGCCCGTAAAGATCCGTATTGCCGCACCGGCGGCGGCGGGGCCTGTCATGGGGTGTCCGGCAGTGGCGCGCCCTATGAGCGGCAGGCGGGTTTCGCCGTCGGTATTCAGATCATCGAAGTAGACGGCATAGCCATCGACGGCGGCATTGTCGTGCGGCGGCACGTCGTGCGCAGATATGATGTCGCGGGCAAGAACCCGACCCGTTGCCGCACGCAGCAGGATGGTCTCCGCATCTGCAACCGGCTGGATGGTCTGTTCCAGGCGGGTCAGCGCCTCGGCTGCCGGCGTCAGGGCATCACCAATCACAAAACAGTCGTCGTTGAGCTGTGCCATCTTATCGGGGTCTCCGGCCCCCAGTCCCACAGGTATGGTCTGCACAATATTGCATAATAAAACCAGCGATGGCGCCCATGTCGTTCAGGTCCAGTACCGGGGTCGGCGATTCCTTGGGGAGCTGTGTGATGCGCTTTGCGGTGGTCGCGATGGCAACGATGTAGGGGTCAGCCGGCGCAAGCAAGGGCACGCCTGTTTCCGGCCGCCAGATTTCGATTTTCGGGATTGGCTGATGTTTGAAGCCTTCAATCAGCACAAGGTCACTGCCGGCGCATTGGCTGAGCAGCCCGGTCAATGGCGGGTTGGGCTCCTCTGCCGCGTTGCGCATCAGGGCCCAGTTTGTAGCACCCGCGATGAGGACCTCGCTGGCGCCGGCATCGCGCAGCTTGTTGACGAGATGATCTGCGGGAAAAATATCAAACCCATGATGGCTTCGTTTGAGGGTCGCGACCGTTAGGCCCCGATCAATCAACGCCGGTAAAAGGGTGGTCACCAGGGTCGTTTTACCGCTGCCGCTATAGCCGGCGATGCCGAGCGCTATCGGGATGTTTGTGGCAATGCTCAGGCCCACGGCATTACGGCCTGTCACTGGGGCGGCCGGTCAACTGTTGCCAGGCACCGCTGATATAGCCGATGGCGGTCATCCATGTCAGTGCGACTGCAAGCCACAATAGAGCCTCGCCGGCGCGGGCGAGGTTGCCGCCGGTCTGATCAGCACAAGCCGGCGCAATCAGCACGACGGCAATAGCCACCATTTGGCAAGCAGTTTTCAATTTTGCGAGTCCGGTAACCGGGATCACCAGCTTGCCGGCCAGGCTTTCGCGCAGGCCGGCGATCAGCAG
>JABJCZ010000104.1 GCA_018668475.1 Alphaproteobacteria bacterium
GAAGGGAATGGCCGGTCATCTGCGGCGGTTGTTCAAGAGCCATCAATGTCATCAAAGTTGGGGCGACATCGGCGAGGGCGCCGTCGTTCAGCGAGTCATATTCGGCCGGGGCGTTGACCAAAATCGCTGGAACGACATTTGTCGTGTGCGATGTGAAAGGTTTTCCGGTATCGGGGTCAGTCATCGTTTCCGCATTGCCGTGGTCGGCGGTAACTAACAATGCGCCGTTTGCATTCTTAATCGCCTGTTCAAGTCGACCCAGACATTGATCGACGGTGGCAATCGCCTTGATTGCTGCTGGTAATATGCCTGTGTGACCGACCATGTCTGGATTGGCATAGTTCACAAAGACGAAGTCATAGTTACCAGAGTCGATAGCGTCTATCAGGCGGTCAGTTACCTCAGCCGCTGACATCTCTGGTTTCTCGTCATAGGTTGCGACCTTTGGCGAGGGAATAAGGGCCCGGTCTTCTCCAGGGTAGGGGGTCTCAACACCGCCATTAAAGAAGAACGTAACATGGGCATATTTCTCGGTTTCCGCGATGCGGAACTGCTTCAGTCCGGCATCGGCGATAACCTCAGCAAATATACGATCCAAAGTTTCCGGCGGGAAGACGGACGTCATTGACCGGCTGAGAGTTGCGGAATATTCGACCAGTCCTGTGGCAGCGGACAGGGCAACCGTTTTCGTTCGGTCAAAGCCTTCAAAGTCGGAATCCAGCAAGGCGGTTAATATTTCTCTTGCCCGATCTGACCGAAAGTTACCCATCAGGACCGCATCGCCATCCTGCATCCCACTGTAATCACCAATAACGGTGGGTAAAACGAATTCGTCGGTGACGTCGTTGTTATAGCTCTGTTCGATTGCTGCTAACGGATTTGCGGCACCTTCGCCATCGGCGCTGACAATTGCCTTATAGGCCGCCGATACTCGACCCCACCGCTTGTCGCGGTCCATGGCGTAGAACCGGCCCGTGACGGTCGCAATTGAGACCAGTTGAAGCGGGTCGATGTCGGTACAAAACTGTTGCAGAAAACCGGTGGCGCTTTTTGGTGGTGTATCCCGCCCATCGAGAAAAGCATGTACGGCGACTTTTATACCCGCGTCGTTCAATATTTTGGCCAGGGCGACGATCTGATCCTGGTGCGAATGGACACCGCCTGCCGATATCAGCCCCATCAAGTGGCAGGTAGCATTGGAATTCGTGAGCTTCGATATGAGTTCACCTAAGACCGGACTGTGCGACAGGGTACCGTCTTTGATGGCAGCTGCGATCCTCTGGGTGTCCTGATTGACGACGCGCCCTGCGCCCAAATTCAGATGGCCTACTTCGGAATTTCCCATCTGCCCATCCGGCAGTCCCACGTCAGTGCCTGATGTCTGTAAGAATGCCGTTGGGCAATCGACCATCAATCTGTCGAATACCGGCGTATCGGCGAGGGCAATCGCGTTCTCAGACTCTTCAGGGCGCCAACCCCATCCATCGAGGACACACAAGACGACGGGACGGCGGGCAGCTATTGAAGACATGGCTCTTACTAGGCTCTCATTTAGAATGACAATTATCGAGTTATGGGAGGATTATAGCGCGATAAAAGCGGATTTGCGGCATAAATGCATATAAATGCGCATTTTCTGAGAAAATTTCTCTTCGGTCTAGTCTCTATGATAGGGGTGTCCGGCAATGATCTGCTGTGCTCGATAGAGTTGTTCGACGAGCATGCCGCGGACCAGCATGTGTGGCCAGGTGAGGCGGCCAAAGGAAATCGTCATGTTCACGCGCTGGCGCACCGTCTCGTCGAGTCCGTTGGCTCCTCCGATTACGACGCATAGGTCACTGACGCCGTCATCCTGCCAATCGCTTACTCTTTTGGCGAATGCCCGGCTGGAAATCTCTTTGCCCCGTTCATCCAGCGCGATGATTTGCGAACCCGCGGGACAATGCGCGACTAGTAGTTCCCCTTCGCGCCGTTTTAAGGTGTCACCCGTCAGGTTCTTTTTTTCTTCGACTTCGCGGATATCAAGGGGCCAGGTAATGCGTTTGGCAAAATGATCGACCAACATTTTTTCGGGGCTGGCCCGTAAGCGCCCAACGGCGACAATGGTTATGCGCATGGCATTGGTATGAACGCCTCGATCAGTGCGTCGTTGTGTTGATGTCAGATTCGGTGAGGTCGACTTCCCACATTTTCTCGAGATTGTAAAAATCCCGAACTTCCGGCCGAAATAGATGCACGATGACATTTCCAGCGTCGACCAGCACCCAATCCCCCTGACGGATGCCTTCCGGTTTGACAGTCGGAAGCCCGCGTTTTTTTAAAGACTGCACGATATGTTCTGCCAGCGCGACGACTTGGCGAGAAGAGTTGCCACTTGCGATGACCATATAGTCGCCGATAGTCGACTTGCCTTGCAGGTCGATGACGACAGTTTCTTCGGCTTTATGGTCCTCAAGTATCTCGCGAACGAGTGTTAGGACAGCGGCCGGGTCTGTGGCGTTTGATTTCGTAGAGTCTTGAACGAGCGTGTCGGTCAAAGGATCACCGTGGGTTAATCAGAAGGGGAAGTGGTACGGCTGGCCCGAATTTCAGTTGCCGTTGCAGGATGCAGCGGGGTTCGGAAAAAGGTCCAGGCGGGCGGCGTATAATCAGCCAGTTTTCTCGCATGTTGCGTTGTAAGCCTGCTTCTAGCAAACACTTGCGCTGCCTTTCCAGCCAACGCCTGTACAGAATAAGGCGCGCGATCAAAAACCGCAATGGGAA